>NZ_RZTA01000014.1:0-83398 GCF_004023115.1 Mesorhizobium sp. M6A.T.Cr.TU.017.01.1.1 | reverse complement strand
GCCAGGATGAGCCGGTCGAAAGGCAGCACGCCACCACCTGATATTTCCAGCCTGCGTCCGCCGGCATCGATGCGATCGATGCGGACACCCGGCCGGTAGTCGATCGCGCTGCCGGTATAAAAGGCCTCGCCGCGCAGCGGCTGCGGTTTGGCCTCTTGATCCTTGATGAAGGTCTTCGACAGCGGCGGCTTGTGGTAGGGCAGTTCGTTCTCGTCGCTGACGAGGATCACGGGCCCCTCGTAACCGTCCTCGCGCAGGCTGGCGGCCGCTTGCACGCCCGCATGACCCGCACCGACAATGACCACACCGTTTTTCATCGCAGCCCCAATTCCTTGATCCAAGTCTAGGACGTCTCGCCAAGTGGCAATTGTCTGACGCCGCCGCAAGACCGCCTTTGCGGGTCGCACCCGGAATGGCGGTCCGCCAAGAGTGCTGTTCAATGACGGCACAATATATGCGGCTAAAGTTGACACTCGCAGTTTAGAATAATTCTAAACTATTGTTTCGATTGGCTTTTCTTTCTGAAATTGATTGACTTCCGGCGCCTTCATCGCTTTATGGAAGCTTGCGTGTCAAGCGCATCCCTTTGATGTCTGGGCCTTGAACCCTTTCGATTGGAGGCATTTCGATGTCTTTCTTCCGCGAACCGCGCTATGTCGCGGCCTGTTTTTCGCCCAATGGCATGGGCTTGCCATGGCGCCGATTGCCTGCCGACGCGCCTTTGGCGCCGGCATTTCACTGAATTCCCGAGGGAGATGACAATCATGAGAGCGATGATCACGGCGCGATATGGCAGCAGGCTTGCAGCGATCGGCGCCACGGCGGCATTGACGGCGGCGATATTCGTGTTGCCGGCCAAGGCGGAAACCGATGCCAAGGCGGTCATCAAGACCTATTCCGATATTGCGCTCGCCAAATATGAAGATTCGCTGACCACGGCACAGGCGCTCGACAAGGCCGTCGACGCGCTGATCGCCAAGCCTTCGGCGGAAACGCTGACTGCCGCCCGAGAGGCCTGGAAGGCGTCGCGCGTTCCTTATCAGCAGACCGAAGTCTACCGCTTCGGCAACGCCATCGTCGACGACTGGGAAGGCAAGGTGAATGCCTGGCCGCTGGACGAAGGCCTGATCGACTATGTCGCCGCCGGCTACGGCACCGAGTCGGACGCCAATGCGCTCTACACCGCCAATGTGATCGCCAACAAGTCGATCGAGATCGACGGCAAGAAGATCGACGCCACCAATCTTACTCCGGAATTCCTCTCCTCAACGCTGCAGGAGGCCGGCGGCATCGAGGCCAATGTGGCGACCGGCTATCACGCCATCGAATTCCTGCTGTGGGGCCAGGACCTGCACGGCACCGGCCCGGGCGCCGGCGAACGGCCCTACACGGACTATGATCTCACCAACTGCACCGGCGGCAATTGCGATCGTCGCGCGCAGTACCTGAAGTCGGCCAGCGACCTTCTGGTTACCGATCTGCAGGACATGGTCAACGACTGGAAGGAAGGCGGCGCCGCCCGCAAGAATCTTGCCGACGGCGAGCCGAAAGCCGGCATCTCGACCATCCTCACCGGCATGGGCTCGCTGTCCTATGGCGAACTCGCCGGCGAGCGCATGAAGCTCGGCCTGCTGCTGCACGATCCGGAAGAGGAGCATGACTGCTTCTCCGACAACACCTATGATTCTCATCTCTACGATGCCGTCGGCATTCGCGCCGCCTATCGTGGCAGCTACACGCGTCTCGACGGCACCGTCGTCGAAGGCCCCTCGGTATCCGACATGGTCAAGGAGGCCGATCCGGCGATCGACAAGGAGCTGTCGGACAAGCTGGATGTCACCGTCGCCAAGATGGAAGCCATCAAGGCGCGGGCGCTTGGCGGCGAGGCCTATGACCAGCAGATCGGCGAAGGCAACACCGAAGGCAACGCCACCGTGCAGGCGGCGATCGACGCGCTGGTCGACCAGACCAAGTCGATCGAACGCGCCGTCGGCACCCTGAAACTCAATGCCATTGCCTTCGAGGGGTCGGACAGCCTCGATGCGCCAGACAAGGTGTTCCAGTAGTCATCGATGCCCCGAGCCCGAACCGAGGGTCCGCACAGCACATGAAAAACGGTTTTTGGAATCAGGCTCGACCAAGAAAATAAGCCACACGGCGCTGAGCAAGCGCCGTCAGCCATACAGAGCAAATAATGCTGATCTGCCATTGCAACATCATCACCGAGAAGGAGATTGAGCAGACGATCGTCGGGCTGCTGGATCAGGATCCCTGGCAGCTTATCGTGCCGGCGAAGATCTATCATGCCATGCAGAAGCGTGGTCGCTGTTGCGGCTGCTTCCCAAATGTGGTCGAAACGATCATTCGGGTAACCGAAAATTACCACACCCGCTCGGAGGCGAGCGGCGTGGACATCGTTTCACACCTGGATCGCGTCAGAGGCCTGCGCGTCCAATACGGGAGCAGAACCCATGAAAGGCGAACAGCAGATCATAGAGCGGCTTAACGAGGCTCTATTTCTGGAACTTGGAGCAGTGAATCAGTACTGGGTGCATTTCCGGCTGCTGGAAGACTGGGGCTACGCCAAGCTGGCTAAGAAGGAACGCGCGGAATCGATCGAGGAGATGCACCATGCCGACCGGCTCGTGGCCCGCATCATCTTCCTTGAAGGTCATCCGAACCTGCAGTCGGTAGCGCCGCTGCGCATCGGACAGAATGTCAAGGAAGTGCTCGAATCCGACCTCGCCGGCGAATATGACGCGCGCACCGCCTACAAGCGTTCGCGCGAGATTTGCGAAGAAGCAGGCGACTACGTGACGATGAAGCTGTTCGAAGATCTGCTGTCCGACGAGGAAGGTCACATCGACTTCCTCGAGACGCAACTCGACCTGCTCGCCTCGATCGGCGAGGAAAAATATGGCCAGCTCAACGCCGCATCGGCCGACGAGGCGGATTAGGGACATGCGGGAATGCGGCGCCCCTTAGATTTCTTGCGCCGCTTGCGGCGGGCCGAGGATTACGGCCTGCCGTCCCAGCAAAACCCGCGATACGGATGGCTTCGCGGGCTTTCGCTCGCCGTGGTGGTCGCGCTGACCGCCTCGGCGCTGGCCGGCGCGCCCGAACCGGCGGGCCTCGCCACCAGCCGTACCGATCTGACGCCGAAGGATCTGGCGCGCGTCATCGCCATCACCAAGCCGACATCAGATTTTTCCAAGCCTGAGCAGTTCGAGCCGATGCAGGGCGGCGCCGGCACATCGCGGAAGGATGCCAACAAGGACGCCTTCTCGCAATCCTCAACCAATATCACCTTCGAGGAAGAGGGCACCTTCAAGCTCGGCAATGCCCTTTTCCGCAAGAACTGGGTGTCGTCGCCCTCGTCGACGCAGGCATCGGACGGGCTTGGGCCGCTGTTCAACGAGCGTGCGTGCCAGAATTGCCACCTGAAGGACGGCCGCGGTCATCCGCCGGAAGGCGACACCGGCACCACCTCCATGTTCCTGCGGCTGGCGCGGCAGGCGAGCACCGAGGATGAGACGGCAGCGCTGGCCGCTCGCAAGGTGCTCAACTTCCCCGATCCGGTCTACGGCTCGCAATTGCAGGACCTGGCCGTTCCGGGGCTACGGGGCGAAGGCAGGATGCGTGTCGACTATCAGGAGCAGAAAGTCACGCTGCCGGACGGCACCGTGGTTTCGCTGCGTAAGCCGAGCTATTCGGTCGATGATCTTGCCAACGGGCCGCTCGATCCGCGCACCACGCTTTCGCCGCGCTTAACGCCGCCGATGATCGGTCTCGGCCTGGTCGAGCAGATCGCCCCGGCGGACATTCTCGCCAATGCCGATCCGGACGATCGGAATAGTGATGGCATTTCCGGCAAGCCCAACATCGTGCGCGACGGCCGGAGCGGCGAGCCGACGCTTGGCCGCTTCGGCTGGAAGGGGCAGACCCCATCGATCCGCCAGCAAGCAGCGGACGCATTCGCCGGCGACATCGGCATTTCGACCCCGGAAGTGCCGAACCACTGGGGCGATTGCAGCGCGGCCGAAAAGCCATGTCTTGCCATGCCAAACGGTGTGCAGGAGCGCCTCGGCCCGGTTGAGGCGCCGCCGCCGGTCATGGACCTCGTCACCTTCTATTCGCAAAACCTCGCCGTGCCGGCGCGGCGCGATCTCGACAAGCCCGAAGTGCTGGCCGGCAAGAAGCTGTTCTACGACATGGGCTGCATTTCCTGCCATACGCCGAAATTCGTCACCCGTCGCGGCACCCCCAATAAGGCGCAGGCCTTCCAGTTGATCTGGCCCTATTCCGACTTTCTGCTGCATGACATGGGGCCGGGGCTCGCCGACGGGCAGGCGGTGGGCGAGGCTACCGGCAGCGAATGGCGCACGCCGCCGCTGTGGGGCATCGGTCTTACCGAGACCGTCAACGGCAACAGCTTCTTCCTGCATGACGGGCGCGCGCGCACGTTGGCCGAGGCGATCCTGTGGCATGGCGGCGAGGGGCAGAAGGCGCGCGACCGCTTTGCCACCGCCGATGCGGCCGATCGCGACGCACTGGTCAAATTCCTGGAGTCGTTGTGATGTCGAAGCGACTTGCGTGTGCTCTGGTTCTCCCGCTGGTCCTCGCCGGCGCATTGCCGGCAACCGCCGCGGTCAAGGCCTCCGACGTGATCCAGCGGGCGATCGACGGCTTTGTCCGCCCGGCCTACGCACGCCTGCATGACCATGCGGACAGCTTGACGGAGGCAATGCGCACGCTTTGCGACGCGCCCTCGCAAGACCATCTCGATGCGGCGCGCACCGAATTCTCCGGCACCGTGGATGCCTGGTCGGTCGTGGAGATCATCCGCATCGGACCGATCACGCAGGACAACCGGCTGGAGCGCATGCTGTTCTGGCCGGACCGCAAGAGCATCGGCCTGAGGCAGGTGCAGGCGGCGCTGGCCAATAAAGATCAGACCGCCGCCGATCCGGCCCAACTGGCGACAAAGAGCGTCGCCATGCAAGGGCTCGGCGCGCTGGAATTCGTGCTTTACGGCGATGGCGCCGAGCAACTTGCCGGCAAGGACGATCCCTATCGCTGCGCTTACGGCGCCGCCGTCGCCGGCAACATCGAGACGATTGCCGCCGACGTCAGCGACGCCTGGAACAAGCCAAACGGTTTTGCAGCGCTTTGGGCCAATCCGGGCCCGCAAAACGCGCTCTACCGCGACGGCACCGAAGCGGTGACCGAACTGGTCGGCGTCTTCATCAACGAGCTGGAAATGGTCCGCGACGTGCGCCTGAAAGGCTTTCTGGGCAGCAATCCGCAAGCCGACAAGCCGAAACAGGCGATCTACTGGCGTTCGCAAAACACGGCGCGTTCGCTGACCGGCAATCTTTCGGGCATGGACGCGCTGTTCCAGGCCTCGCAGCTTGGCGATGCGCTGTCGCCTGACGCGCGCTGGATGGCGGAATCGATCCACATCCAGCTCGTCAACGGGGCCGCCGACGCCACGGCCATCAGAGGTCCGATCGACAAGGCGCTCACCGACCCGGCGCTGCGCCAGAAGCTCGATCACTTCTCGCTGGTGACATCCAGCCTGACGACCCTGATCGGCACCAGGCTGACCGCCGAATTCGGCCTGACCGCTGGCTTCTCGTCGTTGGACGGGGACTGACTCTGAAGACGCCGCTGATCGATCGTCGTGATTTCCTCAGGGCCGCAGGCGTTGGTTTTGTCGCCGCGATGGCGCCTTCCGCATGGGCGAAGACGCTTAGCACGGACGCCGTCTTCGCCACCGCCTTCGTCAAGCGCGACGGCAGCTATGGCGCGGCCATCCTGTCCGAAGCCGGCAAGGTCCTGCACGTCATCGACCTGCCCGCCCGCGGTCACGACGTCACCTTCGATCCGGTCTCGAAGCGCTCCGTGGTCTTTGCCAGGCAACCCGGCACCTTCGCGGTGGTCTTCGACCACACTGGCCGCGACGAGCCACTGACCATTGCCAGCGTCAGTGGACGGCATTTCTTCGGCCACGGCGTGTTTTCGACCGACGGTGCGCTGCTCTACGCCACCGAGAACGATTTCGACAATGCCGCCGGCGTGGTCGGCGTCTATGACGCGCGCGCGAAATTCAAGCGCATCGGTGAGTTCCCGACCTACGGCATGGGTTCGCACGAGCTTCTGCTGCTGGGCGACGGCAGGACGATCGCCGTCGCCAATGGCGGCATCGAGACCCATCCGGATTACGGCCGCGCCGAACTCAATATCGCAACGATGAAGCCTTCCTATGTGCTGGTCGACCGCCTCACCGGCGACCTCATCGAAAAGCACGAACTGCCGCCGGAGCTGCACCAACTGTCGATCCGTCACATGGATCTCGACCGATCCGGCACGGTCTGGTTCGGCTGCCAGTACAGGGGGCAGGGCACCGATCGTCCGCTGCTGGTCGGCCGCGCCGCGCGTGGCAAGGATCTGCAACTGCTCGACATGCCGCAGGACGTCCTCTCCGGCTTCCGGAACTACATCGGCTCGGTCGCCGCCAACCCCGCCGCCGGCACCGTCGCGGTGTCCTCGCCGGAAGGCAACTCGCTTGCGGTGATCGATGCGGCCAGCGGCCGGATCGTCACCACCAACGCATTGGCCGAGGTCTGCGGTTTGGCGCCCGATGGGGCGAACTTCATGGCGACGACGGGCACCGGCGAAATCGTCGAAGTGGGCGGCGCGACACGGTCTGAGCCGGACTATGTCTGGGACAATCACATGCTGCGCATCGAGCAGGCCGGATAAGCGCTTCCGGCACCGGTTCCCTAACGGTTGCGCTCGCTGGAAGTTACCGTCTTCAGGCGAGGCCGAAGCGAAGCCGTCAAACGATTTATGCATTATCCCCTTGCGGGGATGAGCCATGGCAGGCACAGGGAAATTGTTTTTCGAACCCTGTGCCCAAGCGGGTGCTCCAACCGGCCGTCTCATGAAGTTGCTTGCCATCGACTGTGCCGCCAATCTCTGCGCCGCCTGCGTCTACGACGCAGCGGCCGGGAAGGAGCTCGGCCGCTCGGTGCTCGATCTTGGCAGAGGCCATGCCGAGCATTTGATGGCCGTGATCGAAGAGGCGTTGAAGGCGGCCGGAACCGACTATGCCGGCCTCGGCGCTATCGCCGTCTCCACCGGTCCGGGCTCCTTCACCGGCCTGCGCGTCGGCGTCTCGGCGGCGCGGGGCCTAGCGCTGGCGCTGAAAATCCCGGCAATCGGGGTGACGACGCTGGAAGCGCTGGCGGCGCAAGCGAGAGCGACATTTCCCGGCCGCGCCGTGCTGGCCGCGCTCGACGCCGGCCGCGAGGAGATCCATGCAGCACTTTACGACGAAGTGTCGGTTCTGCGCTATGGTCCGGCCGTGAGCACGCTTTCGCAAGCCGCGACTATCGCGGCGGACAGTTCTCCGGTTCTGGCCGGCACAGCGGCCACGCAAATCGCCGCGTCGGCCGGGCGCGCCTTCGACATTGGCCCGACAAGTGCCACGGCCGACATTGTCGTCTATGCCCGTCTGGCCGCTGCCAACGGCGAGGGCGAAAAGCCGAAACCGCTCTATCTGCGCGGGGCGGACGCCAAGCCTCAGGCAGGGTTTATTCTATCAAGGCAAAAAAACTGATGCGCATTCCTTTCCTCCAGCCGCGCCGCAGGGACTTTGCGCTCGAACCACTGACGATTGCCGACAGCGCGGCCATGTCGGTGCTGCATCGCGAGGATTTCGTGCGGCCGTGGACCGACGACGAGTTCGCCACGCTGCTCGAGCAGGACACGGTGTTCGGTTATGCTGCGCGACAGACCGGACAGGGTGCCAAGCCGCCGGTCGGCTTCGTGCTGGCGCGCCTGGCTGCCGGTGAAGGCGAGATCCTGACTGTCGCGGTGGCGCGCTCCCATCGACGCCAGGGGCTCGGCTGGCAATTGATGGATGCGGTGCTGCGCGAACTGCACGCGCAACGCGCCGAGGCGCTTTTCCTCGAGGTCGACGAGACCAACATAGCTGCGATCGCGCTCTACCGGCGGCTCGGATTCCGCGAGGTCGGCAAACGTGCCAACTATTACAGATCGCCAGAGCACGGCCCGACCGGCGCGCTTGTCATGCGTCGCGATCTTCGCTAGCGCAGATTCAAAATTGCTAGAGCGTGCTTGTGCGCTCTAGCCAGAACTCGGGGCAGGGCCAAGAGCGGATGATCGGAAAAATCAGGATTTTCCTGGCGCTGGGCCTCGTTGTCGCCGGCTCGTTGATCCTCGTGCCGTTGCAGATCCTATCGATGAAGACCGGGCTCTGGCGCGAGACGTTCATCCTGAAGATCTGGCACCGGCTCATCATCCGAGCGCTGGGCATGCGCATCCATGTCAAGGGAACCCTGTCCAGCCAGCGCCCGCTATTGGTTGCTTCGAACCACGTCTCCTGGACCGACATCATGGTGCTGGGGTCCATGGTCGACGTGACATTCATCGCCAGGGCCGACATGGCCGGCTGGCCATTGATCGGCATGCTGTCGAAGCTGCAGCGCACGGTCTTCATCGAGCGCGAGCGCAAGCGTTCGTCGGGCGTCCAGGCGAGCGAGATCGCCAGCCGCATGGCCAAGGGCGACGCCATGGTGTTGTTTGCCGAAGGCTCGACCGGCGACGGCAACATGGTCCTGCCGTTCAAGAGCACGCTGTTCGGCGCCGCCTCGATGGCGATTTCGGAAGGGGCGGCCGAAAAGGTCTTCATCCAGCCGGTGGCGATCGTCTACACGCGCCTGCATGGCGTGCCGCTCGGCCGCAGGCACCGACCGATTGCCGCCTGGATCGGTGACGAGGATTTGATGCCGCATCTCAAGGTTCTGATGGCAGAGGGCGGGCTCGACGTCGAAGTGCATTTCGGCGAGCCGGTCGCCTTTTCCAAGGGCTCCAACCGCAAGGAAACGGCACGGCTGATGGAAAGTCGGGTGCGTGATATGGTGCACATGGCGCTCGCCGATCCGCGCCCGAGCCGATAGGTCGGAAAGGCTCACGTGCTCCATAGTTCTTTGCGCATCCAAGAGGACACGCGGCGCTAGAGCATTTTGCAGCCAAGTGGAATCACTGGGCGTCGCACAAATGCGGCTAAAACAAACAAATAGAGCGGGATGCCCCGTCCAATCCAAATGCATCCCGCTCTATGGAGCAGAATCGTCTGTTTTTTGTCTGGGAAAGGCGTTAGAAGCCGCCGGATGGAACTGAATACGATAGAACGGGACGACATAGAAAGTGCGGCCGAAAGTGCGGTCGTACCATCTGCCGCGACCAGGAAGGTCTTCGTCAAGACCTATGGCTGCCAGATGAATGTCTATGATTCGCAGCGTATGACCGACGCACTGGCCGCTGATGGCTATGCGGCGACGGATGCTATCGGCGAGGCCGATCTGGTGCTGCTCAACACCTGCCATATCCGCGAGAAAGCCGCCGAAAAGGTCTATTCCGAACTCGGCCGCATTCGTGAGATGAAGGCCGAACGGGCTCTGGCCGGCCGCGAGATGCTGGTCGGAGTCGCCGGCTGCGTGGCGCAGGCGGAAGGAGCCGAGATCATCCGTCGCTCGCCGGCCGTCGATCTGGTCATCGGCCCGCAGACCTATCACCGGCTTCCGCATGTGCTGGCACGGGTGCGCGGCGGCGAAAAGATCGTCGAGACCGACTACGCCATCGAGGACAAGTTCGAGCACCTGCCGCAGCCGAAGCGCGCCGAGATCATCAGGCGCGGCGTCACCGCGTTCCTGACCGTGCAGGAAGGCTGCGACAAGTTCTGCACCTTCTGCGTCGTGCCGTACACCAGAGGCTCGGAAGTGTCGCGGCCGGTGGCGCAGATCGTCGCCGAGGCCGAGCGGCTGGCGCAAGCCGGCGTACGCGAGGTGACGCTGCTTGGCCAGAACGTCAATGCCTGGCATGGCGAGGGCGAAAACGCCGAGGAATGGGGTCTTGGCCGCCTGCTGTTCCGGCTGGCCGAGATTCCCGGGCTGGCGCGGTTGCGCTACACCACCAGCCACCCGCGCGACATGGACGACGAATTGATCGCCGCCCACCGTGACTTGCCGGCGCTGATGCCTTATTTGCACTTACCTGTGCAATCCGGCTCCGACCGCATCCTTAAGGCGATGAACCGCAGGCATACGGCAAAGGACTATCTGACGCTGCTCGACCGGATCCGCGCCGCGCGGAGCGATATAGCGCTTTCGGGTGACTTCATCGTCGGCTTTCCCGGCGAGACGGAAGCGGATTTCGAGGCAACGATGGACCTTGTACGCCAGGTGAACTATGCCTCGGCCTTCTCGTTCAAATATTCGCCTCGCCCCGGCACGCCGGGCGCCGAGATGGCCGATCATGTGCCGGAAGCCGTCAAGGACGAACGTCTGCAGCGGCTGCATGCGCTGCTGCTGAAGCAGCAGCAGGATTTCGGTGCGAGCCTGGTCGGCAGCATCATCGACACGCTGATCGAGAAGCCCGGTCGTCAAGCCGGCCAGAAGGTCGGCCGCTCGCCGTGGCTGCAGCCGGTTATTGTTGATGAAAAGTCCGGCGAAATCGGTGACATTATCCAGGTACGAATCACGAAGACGGGTTACAACAGCCTGTTCGCCGAATTGGCCTGAAGGTCTCGGCAGATGAGGAGAGACGGTTGAGCGCTGCGGAAGTGAAGAACCTGCCCCAGAACCTACCATCGGGGGCTTCGGATATGGCGCACATCGTTCTGACTTTCGACAACAACAAGCTTGCCAGCGCCCTTTATGGCCAGTTCGACGAGAATCTGGCCAGGCTCGAGCAGAAGCTTGGCGTCGATATCCGATCCCGAGGCAACCAGCTGACCATCAAGGGCTCCGCCTCGGCCGCCGAGCAGGCGCGGCGCGCCCTGGATAATCTCTACGGCATTCTCCAGAAAGGCGCTGACATCGGCCAGTCGGACGTCGACGGCGCCGTGCGCATGGCGATCGCCGCCGACGACCAGCTGACGCTGCCGACGCTGGAGCGCAAGGGCAAGGTGTCCGCCGCCCAGATATCGACGCGCAAGAAGACGATCTATGCCCGTTCGCTCAACCAGGACGCCTATATGCGCGCGCTGGAGCGGTCCGAGCTCGTCTTCGGCATCGGCCCGGCCGGCACCGGCAAGACCTATCTGGCGGTAGCGCATGCGGCGATGCTGCTCGAGCGCGGCATGGTCGAGCGCATCGTGCTGTCGCGGCCGGCCGTCGAGGCCGGCGAGCGGCTTGGCTTCCTGCCCGGCGACATGAAGGAGAAGGTCGATCCGTACCTGCGGCCGCTCTACGACGCGCTTTACGACATGATGCCGGCCGACAAGGTCGAACGGGCGATTGCCGCCGAGGTGATCGAGATCGCGCCGCTAGCCTTCATGCGCGGCCGCACGCTGGCGCACGCCGCCGTCATCCTCGACGAGGCGCAGAACACCACACCGATGCAGATGAAGATGTTCCTGACCCGCCTCGGCGAGAATTCGCGCATGATCGTCACCGGCGATCCGACCCAGATCGACCTGCCGCAAAACACCAAATCGGGTCTGGTCGAGGCGCTCCGGATCCTCGACGGCGTTACCGGCATGGTGACAGTGCGCTTCAACGAAGGCGACGTCGTCAGGCATCCGCTGGTCGCCGAGATCGTCAAGGCCTACGACCGCGACGGCAAGCTGGCCCGGGGCCTGGGCACCGAAGGCTGATGTGAAGATGCGGCCTTATGGCTGAGGACAAAAAGTCTGTAGGCGGGGATCTTCCGGTTCCCATCGACATCGATATAGCGGTTGAAGCGGGCGACTGGCCCGATGCGGCCGCGCTGACGCGGCTGGTCGATCGCGCCGTTGCCGCTGCGTTTGCCGAAACCGGCGTGGCCGGCCGCTCCGAGCTCAGCATAGTCTTTTCTGACGATGCCCATATCCGCAGCCTCAATGCCGGCTGGCGCGGCAAGGACAAACCGACCAACGTCTTGTCTTTCCCGGCGTTTCCGCTCGCCAAGGGCGGTCCGCTGCCGCCCATGCTGGGCGACATCGTGCTGGCCGCCGAGACGGTCGCGCGAGAAGCCGCCCTGGAAGACAAGCCTGTCGAGAACCATATCATCCATCTCGTCATCCACGGCCTGCTGCATTTGCTGGGCTACGATCACGAGACCGACGCCGAGGCCGAGGAAATGGAAGCCAAAGAACGCGCAGCGCTTGCGAGGCTTGCCATTCCCGATCCCTACGCGTAACTAAAAAGATCAAATGACCGGACGACGATGAACGACAAACCAGAGACTGCCGCCCGCCCAGACGCCGGCAGTGCGACCAAGCCATCCGAACAGACGGAAGAGGGCTCTAGTCCGAGTACCACGACCGGCAGCTTCGCCAGCGAGCCATCGCCTGCCGGTCCTTCCCTGTTCGATCGCGTGCTCGGCCTGTTCAGGCAGCGCAACGGCACCAGCCTGCGTGAGGAGATCGCCGACGCGCTTGCCGAAACCGCGAGCGATGCTGGCGCCTTTTCGCCCGGCGAACGGGCCATGCTCAACAACATCCTGCGCTTGCGCGAGGTGCGCGTCGAGGACGTCATGGTGCCGCGCGCCGACATAGAGGCGGTCGAGATCACGACGAACCTTGGCGATCTTCTGGGACTGTTCGAGCAATCCGGCCATTCCCGCATGCCGGTCTATTCGGAGACGCTCGACGATCCGCGCGGCATGGTCCACATCCGCGACGTGCTCGCTCACATCACCAAGATCGCCCGCGTCAGAAAGGGCAGGACGACCAGGAAAGCCGCCGCCACCACGCTTCTCGATCTTGCCAAGGTCGATCTCGCGCGCACCATCGGCGACCTGAACCTGATCCGCCCGGTGCTTTTCGTGCCGCCGTCGATGCTCGCCTCCGATCTCATGGGGCGGATGCAGGCGATGCGCACTCAGATGGCGCTGGTCATCGATGAGTATGGCGGCACCGATGGCCTGGCCTCGCTCGAGGACATCGTCGAGATGGTGGTTGGCGACATCGAGGACGAGCATGACGAGGACGAGCCGATGATCACCCAGACCGGCGAGGGCGTGTTCGTCGTCGACGGCAAGGCCGAGATCGACGAAGTCACCAAGATGATCGGCGAGGATTTCGCCGCCGGCGAGCATGGCGAATATGTCGACACGATCGGCGGCATGATCTTCAACACGCTTGGCCGTGTTCCGGCCCGCGGCGAAGTGGTGCAGGCCATACCTGGTTTCGAATTCCTTGTGCTCGACGCCGATCCGCGCCGCGTCAAGCGCGTGCGCATCGTGGAGACCCAAAAGGGCGAGCGCCGCCGGCGCGCGGTGCGCGCCGAGCAGGCTTGAAGACGCCGCTCGCCCGATGACGGTCGACGATCCGTTTCAAGCACGCAACCCTGGGCTCGATCCCGCGAACTTCTGCACGGGTAATAAGCGGCCATTTGCCCGCCGTCTCAAAACGCTGTAGCGGAAACTTGTCCCGCGCCGTGCTATACTGACCAAGCCGACCTGCACTGCACCGCAGTTAGGGAAATGCCTACGGCGCGGACACCTGCGGGAGTCGCCAGTCCAGATCAGAAAATAAAATGACATGGTGGATGACATGTCCCTCGACGCCAATGATTTCGCTCAAGCAGTTGAAAAATACCACCTCGCTCTGGATGAGTTCATGAAAGGAAACCCCGCGCCTGCGAAGAAGCTCTTTTCTCAACGAGACGATGTAACACTGGGCAATCCCTTTGGCCCTTTCGCGCATGGACGGAAGCAGGTCGTTGAGACGATGGAGCAAGCGGCATCGAATTATAGGGACGGCGACGCTACCGGTTTCGAGAACATAGCGACATGTGTGACGTCTGAGCTGGCATACCTCGTCGAAGTAGAGCGGCTCAGGTCCAAGGTTGGCGGTCGCAGCGATGTCACGCCTCTTGCGTTACGCGTGACGAGCGTCTTTCGTCCAGAAGATGGTCTCTGGAAGATTGTGCATCGTCATGCCGATCCGATAACGACGGCTCAGCCGGCCAATTCGGTACTCCGCCGATAGGCGCGGTTGTGGTTTGGGGAGGCGGTCGATATCGCAAACCCTTGCTGCGGCAACGCGGCTATTCTTCATTCCGTTCTCGGCGAAGGTTGGCCCGCGTCATCGGGCTCGTAGCATCAGGCGTCCGCAAGGAGTCGTGAGCCGAATTCAATCCGGCACGTTGGCTGAAGCGGTGGCCGTTTGGAGCGCGGACCGCGGCCTGATAAATCTTGCTCCGTGATTCGCACGACTCGGAAGCATCGATGAAGCGCCTGGCCGGCCGGATAATTCTGCTGTGGGGCTGGCGCCGCGCGCTTGTGGCGTTTCTTGCCGGGGCGCTGGCGGTGCTTGCCCAGGCGCCTTACGATTTCTTCGCCGTCGGTTTCGTTTCGTTCCCGCTGCTGGTCTGGCTTCTCGACGGCGCGACCGGCGAAGCCTCCGATGGCTGGTTCCGGCGTTTGCGGCCTGCTTTCGCCATCGGCTGGTGGTTTGGCTTCGGCTATTTTCTCGCTGGCCTGTGGTGGATCGGCTCGGCACTTCTGGTCGAGGCCGACAGCTTCGCCTGGGCGCTCCCCTTCGCAGTGGTCGGAATTCCGCTGGCGCTCGCCTTTTTCTACGGCTTCGCGACAGCGGTTGCCCGGTTGCTGTGGAGCAACGACATCGGCCGCATCGCTGCCCTTGGCTTCGGCTTTGCCCTGGCGGAATGGCTGCGCGACTTTCTATTCACCGGCTTTCCCTGGAATGCCGTCGGCTACGCGGCGATGCCGGTGCCCTTGCTTATGCAGAGCGTGTCGGTGACCGGCATGGTTGGCATGAACGCGCTGACGGTCTTCGTCTTTTCATTGCCGGCCCTGCTTGCGGCGCGCCGGCATGTCCGCCTGGGGGCTGCACTGCTTGTCGTTCTCGTCTCGGCCCATGTCGGCTTCGGCTATATCAGGCTTGCTGCTCCGGAGAAGCCTGCGGAACGCAGCCTCGATGTCCGCATTGTGCAGCCGGCCGTTGACCTCAGCGAGAAGTGGGACGCTTCGGTGCCCGACCGGATCTTCGCCACGCTGATGGGACTTTCGGCCAAAGCGCCGGAGACTGGCCATGACAAGCCGCAGTTGATCCTATGGCCGGAGACCTCCGTGCCGTTCTTGTTCGCCCAGCGTCCCGATGCGCTGACCGCGCTGGGCGAGATGCTTGGCGACGGCCAGATGCTGATCGCCGGTGTTGTCCGGGAGGAGGGTGGCTCGGCGGCAAATGCCGACAGGCGGTATTACAATTCGGTGGTGGCGATCGACGACAAGGGTGAAATCGCAGATGCCGTCGACAAGGTTCATCTGGTGCCCTTTGGCGAATATCTGCCTTTTGCCGACCTGCTAGGCCGCTTCGGGCTCAAACAGCTTGTCGCCGGGCCGATGACCTACGCGGCGGGCAATGAGCGACATCCGATCGCGCTGCCCGGCGGCATCCGCGCGCTTCCGTTCATTTGCTATGAAGTCATCTTTCCCGATCTGGTGGCGGTTGACGCTACGTCAGCCGAGCTTATTGTGAACGTCACGAACGACGCGTGGTTCGGTGACACGCCGGGTCCATACCAGCATTTCAGGCAGGCGCAGATTCGCGCTGTGGAGAATGGGGTGCCCTTGTTGCGCGCAGCCAATAACGGCATCTCCGCTGTAGTCGATCCGCGCGGACGCATCCTTGACGCACTGGCGATCGACGCACGCGGAGCCATCGATGTCCATGTGCCGATTTCCAATCAGTCCGTCGTTTCTTCCAGCCAAAGGCGCATTAACGGACTGCTGATCATGTTGCTGCTTGGCCTGGCCGCTTTCGCATTGAATGTAAGGCAAAGGCTACGGGTGAATTGACAGTCGACACATTAGAAACTCATACTGTAACCGCCTGAAATTTCTCGAAGTCGGTACGTCGTTCTGTTGGGGCACTGGCCGCCGGCTTCGTTTGGGCAGAAAAACACAAAAAGCCGGAAAAATTCGGCGAGGAAAAAATGGCAGAAGAAAACAAGAAGAAGCCGAATCCTATCGACATCCATGTCGGAAGTCGCATCAGGCTTCGCCGCAATATGTTGGGAATGAGTCAGGAGAAGCTGGGCGAGAACCTCGGCATAACGTTTCAGCAGATACAGAAATACGAGAAGGGAACCAATCGCGTCGGCGCCAGCCGTTTGCAGGCAATAGCCTCGATACTCGGTGTTCCTGTCGCTTTCTTTTTCGAGGACGCGCCGGGCCAGGAGGCCGTGGGCAACCGCGGATTTGCCGAGGATGCATCAATGACTTTTGCGGTCGAATTCTGCGGCAGTCCTGAAGGGCTTCAACTCAACCGGGCCTTCGTCAAGATTGGCGACGTCAAGATACGCCGCAAGATCATCGAGCTCGTGAAGGCCCTTTCAACCGACGAGGTCGATTGATTGGGCCGATTGAGTTGGCAGGCAGTTTAAAGCCGGAAATGGCGAGGATGTCGTAGCCGGGCACGACCTCGCTGATCGCAGAATTTACATCCTGTAGGCAGGCCGGAGAGGAAATCGATTTTGCTCGACGCCCAACGTGTTGGAACTAAGCTCGCCGGCGGCATCCTGCCGCTGGTCGCAGTGGTGCAAGATAATAGCGCGATTTTCATGCCAGAATGGCCGCGCCGCTTGACGAGCGCCGCCCGGCACAGCTAACACGTGGCGCGCCAATCGGCAGCGTGCCGATATTTTTTCAAGAGGGGACACCCGTGACGCGGCAAAACTATTTATTCACCTCGGAATCCGTTGCCGAGGGTCATCCCGATAAGGTTTGCGATCGTATCTCCGACGAGATCGTCGATCTGGTCTATCGCGAGGCCAGAAAAACCGGCATGGACCCCTGGAAGGTCCGCGTCGCCTGCGAAACGCTGGCGACCACCAATCGCGTCGTCATCGCCGGCGAGGTGCGCGTCCCCGAGACCCTGCTCAAGAAGGACAAGGCCGGCAATATCCTGATGGATGCCGCCGGTCATCCGCTCGTCAATCCGGCGAAGTTCAAGTCGGCCGCCCGCAAGGCGATCCGCGAAATCGGCTATGAACAGGCCGGTTTCCACTGGAAGACGGCAAAGATCGAGGTTCTGCTGCACGGCCAGTCGCCGGATATCGGCCAGGGCGTTGACAATGCCTCCGACCGGCAAGGCGAGGAAGGGGCCGGCGACCAGGGCATCATGTTCGGCTATGCCTGCCGCGAGACACCGGATCTGATGCCGGCGCCGATCTACTACAGCCATAAGATCCTCGAACTGCTGGCCGCCGCACGCCATGAGGGCAACGGCGATGCCGGCCGGCTCGGGCCGGACGCCAAGAGCCAGGTCACCGTCCGCTATGTCGACGGCAAGGCGGCCGAAGTGACGCAAATCGTGCTGTCCACCCAGCATCTCGACGCCAGCTGGGATTCGAAGAAGGTCCGCAACGTCGTCGAGCCCTATATCCGCGAGGCGCTGGGCGAGCTGAAGATCGCCGACAGCTGCAACTGGTACATCAACCCGACGGGCAAGTTCGTCATCGGCGGCCCCGACGGCGACGCCGGCCTGACCGGACGCAAGATCATCGTCGATACTTACGGCGGTGCTGCGCCCCATGGCGGCGGTGCTTTTTCCGGCAAGGACACCACCAAGGTCGATCGTTCCGCGGCCTATGCGGCACGCTACCTGGCCAAGAACGTGGTGGCGGCGAAGCTCGCCGATCGCTGCACCATCCAGCTTTCCTATGCCATTGGCGTCGCCCAGCCGCTGTCGGTCTATGTCGACCTGCACGGCACCGGCAAGGTCGATGAGGCGAAGCTCGAGCAGGCGCTGCGCACCGTGATGGACCTGTCGCCGTCCGGCATTCGCCGTCACCTCGATCTCAACAAGCCGATTTATGCCAAGACGTCCTCTTATGGCCATTTCGGCCGCAAGGCCGGCCGCGACGGGTCCTTCTCCTGGGAAAAGACCGACCTCGCCAAGGCGCTCAAGGATGCACTCGCCGAAGCGCCCGCCGAAGCAGTCGCGGCCTAGCCGCGGCGTCCATAGATCCGAAAGACGTGGATCCGAAAGACCGGCCAAGCCGTGCGACCGAAGCATTTTTCGGTCGCCGGCGCGGCAAGACCATCCGTCCGCAGCAGGCGGCGGCACTGGAAAGCGGCTTCCGCACCTACCGGCTCGATCTGATGGCCGGACCGCCGGCCGAACTGCGCAGCCTGTTCGAAGCGGATGTCTGCGCCATTCATCTCGAGATTGGTTTCGGCGGCGGCGAGCACCTGCTGCATCGGGCGACGGCAGCTCCTGAGACCGGCTTTATCGGCGTCGAGCCTTTCGTCAACGGCATGGCCAAGATGATGATGGCGGTCAGGGAACGGCCGCTGGCCAATCTTCGGGTCTATGACGACGATGCCACGCGCCTGCTCGACTGGCTCCCGCAAGCCTCGCTCGACGGCATCGACCTTCTCTATCCCGATCCCTGGCCGAAAAAGAAACACTGGAAGCGCCGCTTCGTCAGTCCGGTCAATCTCGACCGTTTCGCGCGCGTCCTGAAGTCAGGCGGAAAATTCCGCTTTGCGTCCGATATCGATAGCTATGTGAACTGGACGCTGCTGCACTGCCGGGCGCATGATGCGTTTGAATGGCAGGCTGAAGAGGCAGCCGATTGGCATCGGCCCTATGAGGGTTGGCCGGGTACGCGCTACGAGGCGAAGGCCATTCGCGAAGGCCGTCGGCCTGCCTATCTCACCTTCGTCCGAAGATAGGCGACCAAGTTAAGCAGCGCCCCATCGCGCGCTTTGCCGTCGACGAGGACCAAGGACGTCCTCGTCCTGCTTCGCAGGTCTTAGAAGCGGCCGATCTTGTCGAAGGCGGCCGGATCCACGCCGAGATTGCGCAGATCGTGCGCGCGCGGCTTGCGGCCGGCTTCGACGGCGTGCGAAGCGGCGACGGCGCTGCCGAACACAGTGAAGAAATCGCCGATGGCCGAGAAAACCTTGCGGTTGGTCATGATTATGCCCTTTCGCCTGCTGCAATGTGACTGAATTTGTGCAGCGCAACATAGATAGGCGCGTATTGCCTGATATCACAGGGACGTTGCCGCATGGCCGCCATGCGTCCTGTGCAACGCTGCTGCCTCCTCACGGAGACAGAAAACCGGACAACTGGTGTGCTACCTAATCCGGGCAACTCGTCTGCTTACGACAGACCCCGCATGCGGACTTGAAACGACGGCCGCGATCGTCTATATCAAGCTCAAATTCTTGGTCGGTATGGCGAAGAGTGGGTCCACCCGGTCCCGCTCTTTTTTGTTACCTTCCGACCGCCAATGAAGCGACAGGAATAGAATGACCGCAACGGCGACCGACAGCGACGACCGCATCATCCGCGAAAGCGGCATCGATGCGCGCGTCGCGCTGATCGTGCAGCCGGTGCTGCGTGCCATCGGCTTTCGCCTTGTCAGGGTGCATCTGACGGGCCAGAACGGGCTGACGCTGCAGATCATGGCCGAGCGCGAGGACGGCACCATGACCGTCGAGGATTGCGAAGAGGTCAGCCGGGCAGTGTCGCCGGCCCTCGATGTCGATGATCCGATCGAAAAGGCGTATCATCTCGAAGTGTCGTCGCCGGGTATCGACCGGCCGCTGGTCCGCAAGTCGGATTTCGCGACCTGGACGGGCCATCTGGTGAAGATGGAAACGTCGGTCCTTGTCGCCGACCGCAAGCGCTTCAAGGGCAAGATCGCCGAGAGCGATGCGGACGGCGTGCTGATCGAGCGCGACAAGGCGGCCTATGGCGAGGAGCCGACGGTGCGCGTGCCCTACGATGCGATTGCAGAAGCGCGGCTGATCCTGACCGATGACCTTATCCGCGATGCGCTGTCGAAGGACAACAGGGCGCGCAAGGAAGCCAAGAAGCGCCGCGGCGAACCCGAAGACGCGCCAGAGGGCGTAGAAGCGGGCGCGGAAGACGAAACCGAACAGGAAATGTGATTGGGCTGCCGGGCGCAAAGGCTCGGCAACAAGCTCGGGAGAAAAAAGATGGTTGTAAGCGCCAACAGGCTTGAACTGCTGCAGATCGCCGACGCGGTCGCGCGTGAAAAGTCGATCGACAAGTCGATCGTCATCGCCGCCATGGCCGATGCGATCCAGAAGGCGGCGCGCTCGCGCTATGGCCAGGAAACCAACATCCGTGCCGACATCAATCCGAACACCGGCGAGATGAAGCTGCAGCGGCTGATGGAAGTGGTCGAGAAGGTCGACGACTATGCGACGCAGATCGCCATTTCCTCGGCGCGCGAGCGCAATCCCGACGCCCAGCTCGGCGACTTCATTGCCGAGCAGCTGCCGCCGATGGATTTCGGCCGCATCGCCGCCCAGTCGGCCAAGCAGGTCATCGTCCAGAAGGTGCGCGAGGCCGAGCGTGACCGCCAATATGACGAGTACAAGGACCGCATCGGCGAGATCGTCAACGGCACCGTCAAGCGCGTCGAATACGGCAATGTCATCGTCGATCTCGGCCGTGGCGAGGCGATCATCCGCCGCGACGAGCTGATCCCGCGCGAAAACTACAAATATGGCGATCGCGTCCGCGCCTATGTCTACGATGTGCGCCGCGAGCAGCGCGGTCCGCAGATATTCCTGTCGCGCACCCATCCGCAGTTCATGGCGAAGCTGTTCACCATGGAAGTGCCGGAAATCTACGACGGCATCATCGAGATCAAGTCGGTCGCCCGCGATCCGGGCTCGCGCGCCAAGATCGCCGTCATCTCGCGTGACAGTTCCATCGATCCGGTCGGCGCCTGCGTCGGCATGCGCGGCAGCCGCGTTCAGGCGGTGGTCGGCGAATTGCAGGGCGAGAAGATCGACATCATTCCGTGGTCGCCTTCGGCCGCTTCCTTCATCGTCAACGCGTTGCAGCCGGCGGAAGTCGCCAAGGTCGTGCTCGACGAGGACGCCGAACGCATCGAGGTCGTGGTGCCGGACGACCAGCTGTCGCTGGCTATCGGCCGCCGCGGCCAGAACGTCCGGCTTGCCTCGCAGCTCACCGGCTGGGATATCGACATCCTGACCGAGCAGGAAGAGAGCGAGCGCCGCCAGAAAGAGTTCGTCGAACGCTCGGCGCTGTTCATGGATGCGCTCAACGTCGACGAGATGGTCGGCCAGGTGCTCGCCTCCGAAGGCTTCACCAGCGTCGAGGAAGTCGCCTATGTCGATGCCGACGAGATCGCGTCGATCGACGGCTTCGACGAGGACACCGCCTCGGAAATCCAGGCCCGCGCCCGCGAGTATCTGGAGAAGATCGAAGCCGAGCATGACGAGAAGCGCAAGGCGCTGGGGGTCGAGGACGAGCTGCGTGAGATCCCTGGCGTGACCACCGCCATGATGGTGACGCTCGGCGAGGACGGCGTGAAGACGATCGAGGATTTCGCCGGCTATGCGGCCGACGACCTGACCGGCTGGAAGGAACGCAAGGACGGCGAGACGAAGGTGTTCCCCGGTGTGCTCGCCAGTCACGGCGTGTCGCGCGCCGATGCCGAGCAGATGGTTCTGGCTGCCCGCCTCAAGGCCGGCTGGATCACCGAAGACGAGCTTGTAGCCGAAGACGTGCCGGCTGACGAAGCCGTTGGTGCGTGAGGTGAAACCGCATCGCACACAACCCGCCCTTGGACGAGATGAACGATCGCACTTGCATCGTCACGCGCAGACAGGCCGAACCGGATGAACTGATCCGTTTCGTCGTCGGCCCGGATTCGGCCGTCGTTCCGGATATCAAGAAAAACCTGCCCGGCCGCGGTTGCTGGGTGACGGCCGACCGCCTACATATCGACAAGGCGGCAGCGAAAAACCTGTTCGCTCGCGCCTTTAAGGCGCAGGTGATCGTGCCGACCGATCTCGGCGGCATGGTCGACGGGCTGCTTTCCAGATACGCTCTGGGCATGCTCGGTCTTGCCCGCAAGGCAGGCGCGATCGCGCTCGGCGCCACCAAGGTTGAGAGCGCGGTGCGTGGTGGGCTGGCGCTTTTCGTGTTGCATGCGACCGAGGCGTCAGATGACGGCGTCCGCAAGATCAGCCAGGCGCGACGGGCAACCGTCCACCTTGGTGGCCCCGCCATCCTTGCCTACAAACTTTTCTCCGAGGCCGAGTTGAGCTTGGCATTGGGGGGTACAAATGTGATACATGCTGCCGTTCTCGCGGGAGACGCGGGCAGGGCGGTCCAGAAGCGCATGGTTGCGCTCGACCGGTATCGGGGCGGTTCCCCGGACGATCTGGCAATGCTTGCGGCCGTTGCTGACGAAGATGATGCCGCAGAGGATATGGAATGAGCGATACGAAATCGGGCGACGACAAGACGTTGAGTGTGACGCCGAAGAAGACCTTGACGCTGAAGCGCCCCGGTACTGAACAGGGCACCGTGCGCCAAAGCTTCTCGCATGGCCGCACCAAGGCGGTCGTGGTCGAGACCAAGAAGCGCAAGTTCTCGCTGCCCGGCGACAAGCCGGAGCCGGCTGCTGCCCCTGTGTCAGTCTTCACGCCGAAGCCGCCGGTCGCGGCAGCGCCCGTTGTGCAGGAAGCGCCCAAGGCGCCGCCGCCTCCGCCGCCTGTCGAGCGCGGCGGCATGGTGCTGAACGAATTGTCGCGCAATGAGATGGAGGCGCGCCGCCGGGCCCTTGAGGGCTCGAAGGTCCGCGACGTCGAGGATCGCCAGCGCGCCATCGACGAGGCCAAGCGCCGCGCCGAGGATGAAGAGCGCCGCCGCCGCGAGCGCGAGGAATCCGCGCGCCGCCAGGCCGAGGAAGAGGCTCGGCTGCAGGCTGAGGCCGAGTCCCGCCGGCGTGCCGAGGAAGAGGCGCGTCGCCGCGCGCCGCTGGCCGCCGAACTGGCGACAGTCGACGACGAGGACATCAAGCCGAAGCGGACCGGCGCCGGTGCCCCGGTGCGCCGTCCGGTCACGCCCGAAGTGGCGCGTCCGGCCAAGCCGACCAAGGGCGAGGAAGATCGCCGCCGCGGCAAGCTGACGCTGAACGCCGCACTTTCCGATGAGGATGCGCGTGCGCGTTCGCTGTCGTCGATGCGTCGGCGCCAGGAGAAATTCAAGCGCGCGCTGCATAACGAACCGCGCGAGAAAGTCATGCGCGAAGTGATACTGCCCGAAACCATCACCATCCAAGAACTGGCGCAGCGCATGTCCGAGCGCGCCGTCGATGTGGTCAAGTTCTTCATGAAACAGGGCCAGATCCTGAAGCCGGGCGACGTCATCGACGCCGACACGGCCGAGCTGGTCGCCACCGAATTCGGCCACACGGTTCGCCGCGTCGCCGAGTCCGACATTGAGGAAGGCCTGTTCAACATCGCCGATCGCCCAGAAGATCTGGAATCGCGGCCGCCGGTGGTGACGATCATGGGCCATGTCGATCACGGCAAGACGTCGCTGCTCGATGCTATCCGCAACGCAAATGTCGTGTCCGGCGAGGCTGGCGGCATCACCCAGCATATCGGCGCCTATCAGGTCGAGAAGAACGGTCACAAGATCACCTTCATCGACACGCCCGGCCACGCCGCCTTCACGGCGATGCGCGCCCGCGGCGCCCAGGCGACTGACATCGCCATCCTCGTGGTGGCGGCCGATGACAGCGTGATGCCGCAGACGATCGAATCGATCAGCCATGCCAAGGCGGCCGGCGTCCCGATCATCGTGGCGATCAACAAGATCGACAAGCATGACGCCGACCCGCAGAAGGTGCGCTCTGAGCTGCTGCGCCACGAAGTCTTCGTGGAATCGATGGGCGGCGAGGTGCTGGATGTCGAAGTGTCGGCGACCAAGGGCACCAATCTCGACAAGCTGCTCGAAGCGATCCTGCTGCAGGCCGAAATCCTCGACCTGAAGGCCAATCCGGACCGCACCGCCGAGGGCGTCGTCATCGAAGCCCAGCTCGACAAGGGCCGCGGTCCCGTCGCCACGGTGCTGGTCCAGACAGGCACGCTGATGCCCGGCGACATCCTCGTTGCCGGCAACGAATGGGGCCGGGTGCGTGCGCTGGTCAACGACCGCGGCGGGCAGATCAAGGAAGCGCCGCCGGCAATGCCGGTGGAGGTGCTTGGTCTGCAGGGAACACCGCAGGCCGGCGACCGTTTCGCCGTCGTCAACAACGAGGCCCGTGCCCGCGAGATCACCGAATACCGCCAGCGTCTGGCGCGCGAGAAGGCGGTGGCCAAGCATGCCGGCCAGCGTGGGTCGCTCGAACAGATGATGTCGCAGCTGCAGACGAGCGGGCTGAAGGAATTCCCGCTGGTCATCAAGGGCGACGTGCAGGGCTCGATCGAGGCGATCAACGCGGCGCTGGACAAGCTCGGCACCGACGAGGTGCGTGCGCGCATCGTCCATGCGGGCGCCGGCGGCATCACCGAAAGCGATGTGTCGCTGGCGGAAACCTCGGGTGCTGCGATCATCGGCTTCAACGTCCGCGCCAATGTGCAGGCGCGCGCGGCTGCCGCGGCGGCAGGCATAGAGATCCGCTACTATTCGATCATCTACAATCTCGTGGATGACGTGAAGGCTGCGCTCTCCGGCCTGCTTTCGCCGGAGCGTCGCGAGACCTTCATCGGCAATGCGGAGATCCTCGAGATCTTCGACATCACCAAGGTCGGCAAGATCGCCGGCTGCCGTGTCACCGAAGGCAAGGTCGAGCGCGGTGCGGGCGTTCGCCTGATCCGCGATAACGTCGTCATCCACGAAGGCACGCTGAAGACCCTGAAGCGCTTCAAGGACGAAGTTGCGGAAGTCCCAGGTGGCCAGGAATGCGGCATGGCCTTCCAGAACTACGAAGACATGCGCGTCGGCGACGTCATCGAGTGCTTCCGCGTCGAGATGGTGACCAGGACGCTCTGAGTTCGAGCAGCTTGAGCTCAAGCATCTACTGAGACCGGGCGGTGGTCGAAAGACCGCCGCCCAAACCATATGAGACATGCGGCGCGGTCCCATCCCGCGCTTCACGATTTCAGGATAGAGAAAAATGCCCCGTTCAACCACATCAGGCCCATCCCAGCGCATGCTTCGCGTCGGCGAGCAGGTGCGCCATGCGCTTTCGGAAACCTTGCAGCGTGGCGAGATCCTCGATCCCTTGATCGAGAATGCCGTGGTTTCGGTCTCGGAAGTGCGCATGTCGCCCGATCTGAAGATCGCCACCGCCTTCGTCTCGCCGCTCGGCGCAAGTGATACCGATGCGGTGGTCGAGGCGCTCAACAAGCATGCGAAATTCGTGCGCGGCCGCGTTTCCGGCGCGCTCCGGCAGATGAAGTACATGCCCGAGTTCCGCTTCCGGCTCGACACCAGCTACGACAATTTCCAGAAGATCAACGAATTGCTGCACTCGCCCGAAGTGGCGCGCGACCTCGGCACAGATGCCCAGATTGACGACCAGAATAAAGACAATGACAAGGACGAAAAATAGTGGCGCGTCGCGGCAAGAAGAAGGGCCGGCCGATCTCCGGCTGGCTGGTGCTGGACAAGCCCGTCGGCATGGGTTCGACCGAAGCCGTCTCCAAGATCAAATGGCTGTTCCAGGCCGAAAAGGCCGGCCATGCCGGCACGCTCGACCCGCTCGCTTCCGGCATGCTGCCGATCGCGCTCGGCGAAGCGACCAAGACCGTGCCTTATGTCCAGGATGGCGCCAAGGTCTACCGCTTCACGGTTGCCTGGGGTGAGGAGCGTTCGACCGATGACCTTGAAGGGCCGGTGACGAAAAGCTCCGACCAGCGTCCGGCTGAAGCCGATGTGCTTTTGCTGATGCCGAAATACACCGGCGTCATCATGCAGACGCCGCCACAATTTTCAGCCATCAAGATCGCAGGCGAGCGCGCCTATGACCTTGCCCGCGACGGCGCGACGGTCGACATTCCGGCGCGGGAAGTCGAGATCGGCCGTCTCGACCTGATTGAGCACAGTGCTGATCGCACCATTTTCGAGGTCGAATGCGGCAAGGGCACTTATGTGCGCTCGCTGGCCCGCGACATGGGCCGCGACCTCGGCTGTTTCGGTCACATCGCCGAACTGCGCCGGATCGAGGTCGAGCCGTTCACGCAGGAAGACTTCGTCACCATCGCCGAGCTGGAAGCCGCCCGCTTTGGCGAACGGGGCGAAAGTTCGGATTCAGCGGACACGGTGCCAGTCGACTTCGACGCGATCGACGCGCTTCTGGTCGATACATCAGCCGCGCTCGACTGCCTGCCGCAGATCGCGATCAGTGACGACGCGGCAACAAAAATCCGCCTCGGCAATCCGGTCATCATCCGCGGCCGCGATGCGCCGGTGGAAGCTGAGGAGGCCTGCGCAACGGCGCGCGGCAAGCTGGTCGCCATCGGCGCCATCGAACAAGGCATGTTCAAGCCGAAGCGGGTCTTTGCCGGGTGAGTCCCGTCGTCTAATCTCGATGAGACTTAAACATCCGAGGGGCACATGGCAAAGGCCGAGACGATCAAGAAGCGGGCGCCGGTGACGGCACGGCGGCCGCCGGTTGGCGCATCGCCGGGCACGCTGATCGCCGACCCGGCGGCGCGGCGCAGCGAACTGCGACTGACACTGATGTCGCCCAATAAATTCGAGACGATCGAAGATGCCAGCATCGACGACGTCAAAGCCAATTGCGACACATGGCCGGTCATCTGGCTCGACTGTACCGGTCTCGCCAACATCCCGCTGATCGAGGAGATCGGCCGGATTTTCAGCCTGCATCCGCTGGCGCTGGAAGATGTCGTCAACACCGGCCAGCGGCCGAAGGTGGACTTCTTCGAGGACCATGCCTTTGTCGTCGTCAGGATGATCGACGACGTCACCGCGCATCGCTACGAGCAGATCGCCGTCTTCTTCGGCAAGAACTTCGTCGTCACCTTCCAGGAGCGCGAAGGCGATCCGTTCGATCCCGTGCGCAAGCGCATCGAAAGCTCGATGCCCAACCGGTTGCGCGCACGCGGAGCAGACTATCTCGCCTATGCCCTGATCGACGCCATCGTCGACAGCTATTTCCCGCCGATCGAGGCTGCCGGCGAATTGGTCGACAGCATCGAGGACCAGATGCTGCGCGCGTCGGATAAGCACCAGATGCGGCAGCTTCACGAGTTGCGGCGCGACGCCAATGTGCTGAAGGGGGTGCTTTGGCCGATGCGCGATGCGCTGGCCACGCTGATCCGCAACGACGTGCCCTATGTGAAGGCCGAGACCAAGGTTTTCCTGAACGACACGCTCGACCACTCGCTTCGGCTCATCGAACTGGTCGAAACCCAGCGCGACATGCTGACCGGTCTGATCGAGATGCATCTGTCGCTGAGCCAGGCGCGCACCAGCGATGTCATCAGCTATCTGACGATCGTCTCGGTGATCTTCATCCCGCTAACCTTTCTCGTTGGCGTGTGGGGCATGAACTTCGATCCAGAAAGCTCGCCATGGAACATGCCGGAGTTGAAGGCCCAATACGGCTATCCGGCGGCGCTCGTGTTCATGGCCCTTGTCGCGTTCGGGCTGATTGCCTTCTTCAGATGGAAGAAGTGGCTTTAGCCGAAGGGAAATCTTCGTTTGTGCCGCAAAAAGCCGGCTTGTGAATTGGGCTGGTGTTTTTGCCTGAATTGCACTATATGCGCCGCAGCATCGTGCAATGACACGTTGCTTGTACCGGCCCCTGCTGGACGACATCCCGGCTGAGGGCGTCCCGTTTCCTCAAACAGATAAGGAAAAACACGATGTCGATTACTGCCGAGCGCAAGAAGGAATTGATGGGTGAATTCGCAACCGCCAAGGGCGATACCGGGTCTCCGGAAGTCCAGGTGGCCATCCTTTCCGAGCGCATCAAGAACCTGACCGACCATTTCAAGGACCACAAGAAGGATAACCATTCCCGCCGTGGTCTGCTTGCTCTCGTCTCCCAGCGCCGTAGTCTGCTTGATTATCTCAAGCGCAAGGATGACGCGCGCTATCAGACGCTGATCGAGAAGCTCGGTCTGCGCCGTTGACGAATTGACCGGCGGGTTCTTTCGAGAGCCCGCCGGTCGCGCATTGGAGCATCGGATCAGTCCATTGCTCTATGAAGGAAGTAGAGCGCCGCGCATCGATCTAGACGCGCAAATAGGACGCTCTGAAAGTTTGAATTTGCGCATGATGCTTTCCGCAGGCCGCGGTTTCGGGATCATGCGCAAGGCCAGTCGGATCGATTGGCCAGACCCGGTTTCGAAATAGCACAGGGCCATTCGAAACCGCCCATGGACGGTCATGGGGCAGGATTGCAGGACGCTCGCGCGGCAATCGCGCCGGATTTACCCGAGCTTCCCGTTGTCTTGCCCGTGGCTGCCCGAGAAATGAAGCCAAGGGAAAGGGGCACTCGCGCACGGTGAAACGGCGCGGCCCTTTCCGCATATGAAGGACAAGATATGTTCAATCACCATAAAGTGGAAATCGAATGGGGCGGCCGCCCGCTCATCCTCGAAACCGGCAAGATCGCGCGCCAGGCTGACGGCGCGGTGCTCGCCACCTACGGCGAAACCAAGGTTCTCGCCACCGTCGTTTCGATGAAGGAGCCGAAGCCCGGCCTCGATTTCTTCCCGCTAACCGTCAACTACCAGGAAAAGACCTATGCCGCCGGCAAGATCCCGGGCGGCTATTTCAAGCGCGAAGGCCGTCCGAGCGAGAAGGAAACGCTGGTTTCCCGCCTCATCGATCGTCCGATCCGCCCGCTCTTCGCCGACGGCTACAAGAACGACACGCAGATTGTCGTCACCGTCGTCCAGCATGATCTCGAAAACGACCCCGACATCCTGTCGATCGTCGCCACCTCGGCGGCCTTGACGCTGTCCGGCGTCCCCTTCATGGGCCCGATCGGCGGCGCCCGCGTCGGTTACATCAACGGCGAATATGTGCTCAATCCGCATGTCGACGAGATGCAGGAATCCAAGCTTGACCTGATCGTCGCCGGCACCTCAGACGCCGTGCTGATGGTTGAGTCCGAAGCCAAGGAGCTCGGCGAGGACCTGATGCTCGGCGCCGTCATGTTCGGCCATCGCGGCTTCCAGCCGGTGATCGATGCGATCATCAAGCTGGCCGAGGTTGCCGCCAAGGACCCGCGCGATTTCACCGCGCCGGACTATTCGGCGCTTGAAGCAGAGATGCTGAAGATCGTCGAAGGCGAGCTTCGCGATGCCTACAAGATCACCGACAAGCAGAAGCGCTATGCCGCCGTCGACGCCGTCAAGGCGAAGGTCAAGGCTGCGTTCGTACCCGCCGAAGGCGAGGAAGCAAAATACACGTCCGAGCAGATCGGCACCGTGTTCAAGGAGCTCCAGGCCAAGGTCGTGCGCTGGAACATCCTCGACACCGGCTCGCGCATCGACGGCCGCGACCTGAAGACGGTCCGCAAGATCGTCTCCGAAGTCGGCGTCCTGCCACGCACCCACGGCTCGGCGCTGTTCACCCGCGGCGAGACCCAGGCGCTGGTCGTCGCCACGCTCGGCACCGGCGAGGACGAGCAGTATGTCGATTCGCTGACCGGCATGTACAAGGAGAAATTCCTCCTTCATTACAACTTCCCTCCCTATTCGGTTGGTGAAACCGGCCGCATGGGTTCGCCCGGCCGCCGCGAAATCGGCCACGGGAAGCTCGCCTGGCGCGCGATCCGCCCGATGCTGCCGACCGCCGATCAGTTCCCCTACACGCTGCGCGTCGTCTCGGAGATCACCGAGTCCAACGGTTCGTCGTCGATGGCCACCGTCTGCGGCACCTCGCTGGCGCTGATGGATGCCGGTGTGCCGCTGGCAAAGCCGGTCGCCGGCATCGCCATGGGTCTCATCAAGGAAGGCGAGCGCTTCGCGGTGCTCTCCGATATCCTCGGCGACGAGGATCACCTCGGCGATATGGACTTCAAGGTTGCCGGCACCGCCAACGGCATCACCTCGTTGCAGATGGACATCAAGATCGAGGGCATCACCGAGGAGATCATGAAGATCGCGCTCGGCCAGGCCAAGGACGGCCGCCAGCACATTCTCGGCGAAATGGCCAATGCGCTGTCCGGTGCCCGTTCCGAGCTCGGCGAGTTCGCGCCGCGCATCGAGGTCATGCACATCCCGACCGACAAGATCCGCGACGTGATCGGCTCGGGCGGCAAGGTCATCCGCGAGATCGTCGAAAAGACCGGCGCCAAGATCAACATCGAAGACGACGGCACGGTCAAGATCGCTTCGTCCAATGCCAAGGAGATCGAGGCGGCGAAGAAGTGGATACACACCATCGTTGCCGAGCCGGAAGTCGGCGAGATCTACGAGGGCACGGTCGTCAAGACCGCCGACTTCGGCGCATTCGTCAACTTCTTCGGTCCGCGTGACGGCCTCGTCCACATCTCGCAGCTCGCCAACGATCGCGTCGCCAAGACCTCCGACGTCGTCAAGGAAGGCGACAAGGTCTGGGTCAAGCTGATGGGCTTCGATGAGCGCGGCAAGGTCCGCCTGTCGATGAAGGTCGTCGACCAGGCCACGGGCAAGGAAATCGCCCGCGACAAGAAGGCCGAAGGCGAAGAAGACGCCGCCTGAGCGATCTGACGGTATAATCGAAGCGGGCGCGCCGACAGGTCGCGCCCGTTTTCGTTTCAAGACAAGCCAGCTGCATTTCGAGATCGAAGAATGTCCGCCGAGCCGCTAAAAACATTGTTCCACCCGTTCGGGGCCGAGGCTGTCTCCCTGCCGCGTAAGGGCGAGCGTGTCCTCTTTCTGGGCGCCGAGCCGGGCTTCCGCCTGCCCGAAGGCTTCGATGCAGCACTGCATCTGGTGCAGGGCTTCCGGCCGCATTTTCGCGCGCTGCAGGGGTCAGGCTTCACAGCCACGCCGCGACCGGAGAGCGAAGGTTTCGATGCGGCATTGGTGCTCGCCGGCCGTCATCGTGGGCAAAACGAATTGCGCATCGCTGAAGCGATGGAGCGTGTGAGGCCGGGCGGACTGATCGCCGTCGCCGGCGGCAAGGACGATGGCATTGCGAGCCTGCGCAAGCGCATCGGCGAGCTTGTGACGCTCGACGGCCATATGCCGAAACATCACGGCATCGCCTTCTGGTTCCGTCGACCGGCCGACGCTGCGGTCGCGGCAGCGCTTCGCGCCGCCAATCCAACCCTTCTGCTCGAGGCCCGGTTCCGCACCGCGCCAGGCATGTTCTCTTTCGACAAGATCGATACAGGTTCGAAATTGCTGGTGGACAACCTGCCTAACGACCTGCGTGGCAGCGTTGCCGATTTCTGCGCTGGCTGGGGCTATGTCGCGGCCGAGGTCGCCGCCCGCTCACCCGGCATCTCGGCGCTCGATCTCTACGAGGCCGAGTTCGAGGCGCTGGAGGCGGCGAAACGCAATATCGGCAATACAGCGGCGGAACCCAATTTCTTCTGGATCGATCTTTTGAGCGAGCCGGTCGAGCGCCGTTATGACGCCATCGTCATGAACCCGCCCTTCCATCGCAGCCGCGCGACCGAGCCGGAGATCGGTGCCGGCATGATCCGCGCCGCGGCGAAGGCGCTGAAGCCAGGTGGGCGGCTGTTCATGGTGGCGAACCGTCAGCTTCCCTACGAGCCGGTGCTGGCGGCCGCCTTCTCCAGCCACGCCGAGATCGCCCGCGACGGGATGTTCAAGGTTTTGGCGGCGCGCCGCTGAGCGGAGTTCACCGGACCAAGGCATTTTCTATGGGCCGAATTATTCCCGGCCGGTGTCGGCCTGCTTCAACTCGTCGAGCGCCGGCATCGAGACGATGTGGTAGCCGGAATCGACATAGTGGATTTCGCCGGTGACGCCGGACGACAGGTCGGACAGGAGGTAGAGCGCGGAGCCACCGACCTCGTCGATGGTCACTGTACGGCGCAGCGGCGAGTTGCGCTGCTGGTAGGAAAACATATGGCGTGCGTCGGAAATCCCGGCGCCGGCCAGTGTCCGCACCGGTCCCGCCGATATGCCGTTCACCCTGATGCCGCGCGGTCCGTAGTCGTTGGCGAGATAGCGGACGCTGGCTTCCAGCCCGGCCTTGGCCACGCCCATGACGTTATAGTTCGGCATGACACGGACAGAACCCGCATAGGTCAGTGTGATCATCGAGCCACTGTCCTTCATCAGCGCGGCGGCGTGACGGGCGACCTCTGTGAAGGAGTAGCAGGAGATGACCATGGTGCGGACGAAATTGTCGCGGCTGGTGTCGGCGTAAAGGCCCTTCAGCTCGTTCTTGTCGGAAAAGCCAATGGCATGGACGACGAAGTCCAGCCCGCCCCAGGCCTTGCCCAAGGTCTCGAAGATGGCGGCAACCGATGCGCTGTCCTCGACATCGCAAGGCACGACCAGCGAGGCGCCGAGCTTGTCGGCGAGCGGCTTGACCCGGCGCCCGAAGGCCTCGCCTTGATAGGTGAAGGCGAGTTCCGCCCCATGTTCGGAGAGTTTCCGGGCGATGCCCCAGGCGATCGAGTGATCGTTGGCGACACCCATGACAAGCCCGCGCTTGCCCTTCATCAATCCGTCCATGGTCGGCAAATCCTTATGCGGAATAGCGCTGGAAAATCAGCGTTGCGTTGGTGCCGCCGAAACCAAACGAATTGGACAAAACAGTGTCGATCCTGGCGTCGTCGATGCGTGTGCGCACGATCGGCATGCCTTCGAATTCCGGATCGAGTTGCTCGATATGAGCGCTCTCGCCGATGAAGCCGCCTTGCATCATCAGGATAGAGTAGATCGATTCCTGCACGCCGGCCGCACCCAGCGAATGGCCAGTCAGCGATTTGGTCGAGGTGATGAAAGGCATCTTCTCGCCGAACACTTCGCGGATCGCGCCCATTTCCCTGGAATCGCCGACCGGCGTCGAAGTGCCGTGCGTGTTGATGTAGTCGACTGGCGAAGAGGTGGTCGCCAGCGCCTGCCGCATGCAGCGCACCGCACCTTCGCCCGATGGCGCCACCATGTCGTAGCCGTCTGAGGTCGCGCCATAGCCGACGATCTCGGCGTAGATCTTGGCGCCGCGTGCCTTGGCGTGCTCGAGCTCTTCCAGGACCAGCACGCCGGCACCGCCGGCAATGACGAAGCCGTCGCGATCGACGTCATAGGCGCGCGAGGCGGCCGACGCCCTGTCGTTGAACTTGGACGACATGGCGCCCATCGCGTCGAACAGGTCCGACATCGTCCAATCGAGATCCTCATGGCCGCCGGCGAAGACCATGTCCTGCTTGCCCCACTGGATCAGTTCGTAGCCATTGCCGATGCAATGCGCCGAGGTCGAGCAGGCCGACGAGATCGAATAGTTGACGCCATGGATCTTGAACCAGGTGGCGAGCGTCGCTGAAGCGGTCGACGACATCGCCTTCGGCACGGCGAACGGGCCGATGCGCTTGGGGCTGCCATTCTTGAGCGTGGTTTCGGCCGCTTCGACGATGGCTCGGGTCGACGGTCCGCCCGATCCCATGACGATGCCGGTGCGCTCATTGGTGATGTCGTTCTCACCAAGTCCAGCGTCCACAATAGCCTGGTCCATGGCGACATGGTTCCAGGCCGCACCTTGCGACAGGAAGCGCATAGCGCGACGATCGATCAGGGCGGAGGGGTCGAGCGTCGGCGCTCCCCAGACCTGACAGCGGAAGCCGTGTTCGGCGAAGGAATCAGAGAAGCTGATGCCGGACTTGGCATCGTGGAGCGAGGCCTGCACCTCGTTGGCATTGTTGCCGATCGACGACACGATGCCGAGGCCTGTCACTACGACCCGTCTCATTCGCAACTCCTTCCAGCGCTTGAACCCGAAACCTGTTGGACACGGATCATGCGCAAATTAAAGTTCTACAGCTTCGTTTGCGCGTCCCAGGGACGCGCGGCGCTGTGGGGGCGCCGGTCAGGCGGCGGCCGATTGCTTGGACAGACCCACCTTGAGGTCCGTTGCTGCGTATATGGGTTCGCCATCCGCCTTCAGCCAGCCATCGGCGATACCAAGCACCAGCCGGCCGCGCATCACGCGCTTGAAGTCCACGCCATACTCCACCTTCTTGACCGACGGTGTCACCATGCCCTTGAACTTCACCTCGCCGGTCGAGAGCGCCATTCCTTTGCCCGGCTCGCCGAGCCAGCCGAGGTAGAATCCCGTCAATTGCCACATGGCGTCGAGGCCCAGGCACCCCGGCATGATTGGATTGCCGATGAAGTGGCAGGCGAAAAACCACAGGTCCGGCTTAATGTCGAACTCTGCGCGGATGAAGCCCTTGTCGAAGGCACCGCCCGTCTCGCTGATTTCGGTGATGCGGTCGAACATCAGCATCGGCGGATAGGGGAGTTGGGCGTTTCCAGGTCCGAACAGCTCGCCGCGGGCGCAGGCAAGCAGTTCTTCGTAATCGTAGCTGGATTTCGAAACCGCCATCAATCTCTTCCCCGTAATCGTCCCGGGCGGTAGAGCGCCCTTGTCGTTGGTTTCCTAACACAATCTATTTCAGGCCGGAAACCGGCGTTTGCGCTTAACCTGCCCGTCTGCCTGGGTCAATGCGCGCTATTGATCGTATTCGGCCGACAGAATATATGTCGGGAGGTGTTCAGTTTCGGGCGATGTTCGTTTTTTGCCATTCTGGGCATATCTTGGGGCGAAACTATGAGCTTGGACGGATAGATGGATCTGGGCTGCCGGAAGGAAAATGTCGCTGTGGACAAGCGGGTTCGCGAAGCTGGGCTGAGGCCGACGCGTCAGCGCATTGCGCTGGCCGATCTGCTTTTCGCCAAGGGCGACCGCCATCTGTCGGCCGAGGAATTGCACGAGGAGGCGATCGCCGCCGGCGTGCCGGTGTCGCTCGCCACCGTCTACAACGCCCTTCATCAATTCACCCAGGCGGGCCTTCTGCGCATCCTGGCCGTCGAGGGGTCAAAGACCTACTTCGACACCAACACCTCCGATCACCATCATTTCTACATTGAAGGCGAAAACAGGATCTTCGATATCGCCAGCGGTCCTGTCACGGTTTCCAACCTGCCGGAGCCGCCGGAAGGCATGGAGATCGCCAATGTCGACATCGTGGTAAGGCTGCGTCCCAAACGCTGCGATTGATCGGCGCGTCATTGGGTCCGCGAGATACCGTCTCGCCCGCTAGACCATGATCCCGAACCGACAAGGAGAGGTCAGTTTTTGACCCGTTCGCCCGGATAGGCGCCCCAGACAAGCGACTGGGCGAGCCAGCCGGTGTGGCCGTCGAAGGTCATTTCGCACCACTCGCCGTCACAGGACCTGATCGTGCCCATGGCGCCCGGCTCGATGATCGCGATGATGCTGGCATCCTTTTCCGGGTCGTTGAGAAGGTTGATTCGGGCATCCTTGCCGCGCTGCCAGGGTGCCACGATCGCCGTGCGGCGGCCTGAAAGCAGCGACTGGTTGATCCAGCCTTCCGAGCCGTCGGCATCGCGCACCCGACGCCAGGTGTCGAATTCCTGGATGATTTCCATCGGCAGGCCAGGCTTCATGTACATCCAGTCGACGGAATAGTTGACGCCTGGTCCGACGCGGGAGTTGACGCGGCCCGCTTTCAGGCTGACGAAACGCGGCAGCGGCAGGCCGCTCGGCCCAAGCGTTGCGCTCTGGGCCGGTGCTGCCGCACTCTGTGCCGCCACAAGCGGGGAATAAAGGAGAGCGCCGATAAATGCTGCGCTGAGGGTCAGGCGGAGCGACGCAAAACCAGACACTTTCGTTCCTTTCAGCGCCGGCTCATCGGCCTTGGCGCCCCTTTTTCTTTGTCTTCGGCGGAACCTCTTGTTACATGGAGAACTGGCACCGCGACCGGCCTCCAGTTTCGCCTGTCTTGGTTAAAGAGGTCTCAACGAGGGTTGGGTTTGAGGAAACAATGGCAGGCAGAAAAAGGCCCCTCGTCGTCATCACGCGCAAGCTGCCCGATCCGGTCGAGACCCGCATGCGTGAGCTGTTCGACGCCCGGCTGAATGTCGAAGACAGGCCGATGACGCAGCCGGAACTGGTCGCGGCGGTCAAGGAAGCCGACGTGCTGGTGCCGACTATAACCGATCATATCGACGCAGCGCTGATCGCTCAGGCTGGCGACAACCTCAAGCTGATCGCCAATTTCGGCAACGGCGTCGACAAGATCGACGTGGCGGCAGCAGCGAAGAAGGGCATTACCGTCACCAACACGCCGAACGTGCTGACCGAAGATACGGCCGACATGACCATGGCGCTGATGCTGGCGGTGCCTCGGCGACTGGCGGAAGGCGCCAATGTGCTGACCGGCGACAAGAAGTGGGCGGGCTGGTCACCAACCTGGATGCTCGGCCGGCGGATCTGGGGCAAACGTCTCGGCATTGTCGGCATGGGCCGCATCGGCACCGCTGTCGCCCGGCGGGCCAAGGCTTTTGGGCTGTCGATCCACTACCACAATCGCCATCGCGTGCTGCCGGCGGTCGAGGATGAGCTGGAGGCAACCTACTGGGAAAGCCTCGACCAGATGCTTGCCCGCATGGACATCATCTCGGTTAACTGTCCATCGACGCCGGCAACCTTCCATCTGCTCTCGGCGCGGCGGCTGGCGCTTCTGCAACCGTCCGCTTACATCGTCAACACGGCGCGCGGCGATATCATCGACGAGGACTCTCTGGTCAAGCTGATCCAGGACGGCAAGATCGCCGGCGCCGGCCTCGACGTCTACGAGCATGAGCCGGCGCTGAACAGCAAATTGCTGAAGCTCGCCGCCAAGGGCAAGGTCGTGCTGTTGCCGCATATGGGATCGGCGACGCTCGAAGGCCGCATCGATATGGGCGAGAAGGTGATCATCAACATCCGCGCCTTCTTCGATGGCCATCGCCCGCCTGACCGCGTACTGCCGCTGCGGACGTGACCGGGCGCCGCCCAATTCTTCAGCAAAGACTTTAGGGTCCCCGATAGGGGATCAGGGACCCCGCCTTGAGGCGGCTGGGATGGCTCGGCATGAGCAACCATCTCACGCAAAAGTTTGCGGCACCGGTTGCACGCGGTGCAGTCGCGCGGGAAACAAGGTTCCCAGATGCTGCCCCCGGAGCAGCTCCCATGTGGCTTTAGAAAATCATTCTACTCCCGATCGGTCTCGTCGATTGTCGATCCTTGACAATAGGTGACAGTAGCATCAAGCAAAGGGCTTCCATCGCAAGAGTGTAAAAAGCTGATGCCTGAACGCCGCAACGACCCCGGCCCCGAGATCGAGGGACTTATCCGCGCCATCGAGGCTCGCCTCATTGAACTACGTCGCGACATCCATGCCCATCCAGAAACCGGCTTCGACACGGTCCGCACGGCCGGCCTGGTCGCCGCCGAGCTTGGCGCGCTCGGGATCGAGGCGCGCACCGGCGTCGGCCGCACCGGCGTCGTGGCCGAGATATCCGGAGCCTTTCCCGGTCCTTGCCTGATCCTGCGGGCCGATATGGATGCCTTGCCGATCGGGGAGCAGACCGGTCTGCCTTATGCTTCGACCATTCCAGGCAGGATGCATGCCTGCGGGCACGATCTTCACACCGCCTCGCTTCTCGGCGCCGCGCATGCGCTCGTCTCGCTGGCGCCGCGTCTGCGCGGCTCGGTCCGGCTGATTTTTCAGCCCGCCGAGGAGACGCAGGAGAGCGGCGCGGCGGCCATGGTGGCGGACGGTGCCGCCAAAGGTGCTGACATGGCCATCGCCTTCCACAACCGTCCGGAACTGCCGGCGGGGCAGGTTCTATTGAACCGCGGTGCAAGCACCGCATCGAGCGACGAGTTCAAGGTGGTGGTGCGCGGCAAGTCGGGCCATGCCGCGCGGCCCCATGCCGCCATCGACCCGATCGTCGCCAGCGCCCACATCATCACCCAACTCCAGACCGTGATATCGCGCGAGATGGACCCCGCGCAGTCCGCCGTCCTGACCATCGGCCGTATCGAGGGCGGCGCGACCCAGAACATCATTCCCGACAGCTGCATGTTCGAGGGCACGGTGCGTTGCCGCTCGCCGCGATCGCGCGATCTCGCCGAGGCCGCGTTCCGGCGCATCTGCGAAGGCACGGCGCAGGCGCTCAATGCCGCCGTCGAGATCGACTATGCGCGCGGCGCGCCGCCCCTGATGAACGACGATGCGCTGGTCGATCGTGCGGTTTCCGTGCTCGGCCATCAGTTCGGCGCGACGCCTCAGGTCGAGCCGGGAACGAGCTTCGGAGCCGAGGACTTTTCCTATTTCTCCGAGCTCATGCCTTCGGTCCAGATATTCATCGGTTCGGGCCAGCCCGGCCGTGACGACCGCGTCCACAACTCCGACTATCAGCCCGATGAAGCCTGCATCGGGCAAAGCGCCATCGCGCTCACGCGCATGGCGGTCGATCTTCTTTCCTGACCCCTCAACCCTCCTTCCCAAGGATGATCCAAGCATGAAAAATCACCCGCAGCACCTTCCTGCGCATGGGCCTTGCCGCCATTGCCGGGCTCGCCGTTGCCCCCGCCACAGCTCTTGCCCAGGGACGTAAAAAATATGTTTTCGCCACCGAAGGAGCCTTCCCGCCCTTCAATATGACCCGACCGAATGGCGAGCTCTACGGCTTCGAGCTGGACATGCTGGCCGAGATCGCCAAGCGCGCCGACTTCGACTATGAGGTGATCTCGCAGGCCTGGGACGGCATGATCCAGGGCCTCATCGACGGCAAGTACAATGCGGTGGTCGACTCGGTCTCCGTCACCGAGAAACGCCTCGAAGTGGTCGATTTCTCGCTCCCCTACACCACCGGCGGCTCGACCTTCGTCGTGCTGAAGGAAAGCGGCGTCGAACTGTCGAGCACGGGCGCTTTCGTCGACCTCGACGATACGAAGGCCACCGATGCCGCCATCGCGGCGATCGCCGAGGTGCTGGACGGCAAGACCGTGGGCGTCCACGTCTCGACCATCCAGGCAGACTTCCTGAACAAGTATCTGGCCGACAAGGGCGTGACGATCCGCACCTATCAGACCGGCCCGGAAGTCTATCAGGATCTGCTGAACGGGCGGCTCGACGCCGGGATCGCCTCGGTCACCAACATCTCGGCTTTCCTCGAGAAGAACACAGAAACCGCCAAGGCCACCGGCCCGTCCTTCACGGGCGGCGTCATGGGGCGCGGCTCGGCCTTCGTCGTCCAGAAGGGCGACGCCGAGCTGGCCGGGCTTCTCAGCAAAGCGCTGAAGTCGATGTCGGACGACGGCACGCTCGTCGAGCTGTCGAAAAAATGGTTCGGCATGGTCGTGACGCCCGCGCTCTGAGGCCAGGGTGCAGGCCGATCTGACACTTCTCGGCTTCGGGCCCGACGGATGGGGGCTGGCGCTCGCGCGCGCCGGCCTCATGACGCTCTATGTCTCCGTCGCGGCATTCCTGAGCGGGTTGGCCTTCGGCACGCTCATCGCCTGGGCCCGGGTGGCGGGCAACTGGCCGCTGCGCAAGCTGGCCGAGGCCTACGCCACGGTCTTCCGGGGCGTGCCCGATATCCTGGTGATCTACCTGTTCTATTTCGGCGGCCGGCAGGTCGTCACGGCCATTGGCACGGCGCTCGGACTGTCGGGGCCGTTCGACATCAGCGGCTTTTTGGCCGGAGTGCTGGCGATCGGGCTGATCTCGGCCGCCAACCAGTCCGAGGTGCTGCGCGGCGCCTATCAGGCCGTGCCCCGGGGCACGATCGAGGCGGGGCGCGTGGTCGGCATGACGCGGCTGATCCTGTTTCGGCGGGTCATCGCGCCGCAGGCGCTGGTCACCGCAATTCCCGGCATGGGCAACCAGTGGCAGTCGGTCATCAAGGATCCGCCCTCGTCTCGGTGACGGGGTTGATCGAGACCATGCGCCAGCTCGCGGTCGCAGCGGGCACCACGCAGGAGCATTTCCTGTTCTACGCCGCTGGTGCGATCGTCTATCTCATCATCACCACGCTGTCGGATCATGTCTTCCGCCTCGCCGAAAGACGCAGCCTGCGCGGCCACGAGCAAGGCGGGCTCTGAGATGGATTTCGCCTTTCTCTCGGGCATATTCACGCAGCTCCTCAAGGGATTGCCGCTGACGCTCAACCTCGGCATCCTGGCGCTTGCGGGCGGGTTCTGCCTTTCGCTGATCCTCAACCTCATGCGCACGACGAGGGTCGGCAACGCACTGGCCTCGGCCTATGTCTTCGTCTTCCGCGGCACGCCGCTGCTCATCCAGATTTTCATGATCTACTACGGGCTGGCGGGCTTCGGCTTCATCCGCCACGGCTTCCTCTGGCCCTTCCTGCGCGAGCCCTATTGGTGCGGGCTGCTGGCGCTGATCCTGAACGATGCCGCCTATACGTCCGAGATTCTGCGCGGGGGGTTGCGCGCCGTGCCAAGGGGCGCGGTCGAAGCAGCGCGCGTCTCGGGCATGACGCGGCTGACGGTCATGCGCCGCATCACGCTGCCCATAGCCGTCCGTCAGGCGCTGCCCGCCTATTCCAACGAGGTGATCTCGATCCTCAAATCCACGGCGCTGGTCTCGACCATCACGCTGATGGAAGTCACCGGCATAGCCCGCGCCGCCGCCTCGGAAACGTGGCGGGCGGTCGAGATATTCCTCTGCGCGGCGGCGATCTATCTCGCCCTGTCGCTTCTGGTTACGCGGCTCTCGGCCTGGGCCGAGCGGCGCCTTTCGCCCTGGCAATTCGGAGAGACGCCATGAGCCTCCCATCGACCGCGCTTTCCATCGCCGGCCTGCGCAAGAGCTTCGGCAGCAACGAGGTGCTGCGCGGCATCGACCTTGTCGCCAAGGACGGCGACGTGATCTCGTTGATAGGCGCGAGCGGCTCTGGCAAGAGCACGCTGCTGCGCTGCATCCCCATGCTGGAGATCCCCGACGTCGGAACGGTGTCGGTGGGCGAGGACAGCCTCTCCCCGACGGGCGGACGTCTGTCGCGCGCCCAACTGGCCGTGGCGCGGCAGATGCGCGGACATCTCGGCTTCGTCTTCCAGAACTTCAATCTGTGGCCGCACCGCACCGTGCTGCAGAACGTCATCGAGGCGCCACTGTTCGTCCAGAGCCGTCCCCGCGCCGAGGCAGTGGAGGAGGCCACGGCGCTCCTGGAAAAGGTAGGCCTCGCCGAAAAGCGCGATGCGTGGCCCGCGCATCTTTCGGGCGGGCAGCAGCAGCGGGTCGCGATCGCGCGCGCTCTTGCCCAGCGGCCCCGCGCCATCCTGTTCGACGAGCCCACCTCGGCGCTCGACCCGGAACTGGTGGGCGAGGTCCTGAAGGTGATCCGCGCCCTTGCCGCGGAAGGGCGCACCATGCTGATCGTCACCCACGAGATGGGCTTTGCGCGCGAGGTCTCCTCGCAGGTAGTCTTCCTGCATCAGGGCCTGATAGAAGAGGCCGGCACACCGGGGCAGGTCTTTGGCAATCCTGCATCGGAGCGCTGCCGCGCCTTTCTCAGCGGCCATTTCGACCGCAATCGCTAGGGACCCCGGACATGCGTCAGCCAATCCAGCGCAAGAGCCTTCAGGACCAGGCCACCGAGTGGCTACGCGAGGCGATCGTGCGTGGCGATTTTGCGCCGGGCGCGGTGCTGACCGAGCTGACCTTGACCGAACGCATCGGTCTCGGCCGTGGCACGGTGCGTTCCGCGCTCTTCGCGATGGAAGCGCAGGAACTGGTGACGCGCACGCCCTATTCGAGCTGGCGCGTGGCCGTGCTCGATGCCCAGGCGATCTGGGAGATCTACACATTGCGGGCGGCGTTCGAAGGCGTGGCCGCCCGCATTCTCGCCCAACGCCGCGCCGCTCTCGGTACCGATCTGGTCGAGGCGGCCTTTGCAGCCCTACCGGCGGCGAATGACGGCGGCACGGATGTGCGGGTGGCAGCCGATCTCGGCTTCCATGCCAGTTTCGTCGAGCAGACCGGGCACCAGCATCTGATCCGTCGCCACGGGCTTCTGGCCGACAAGATGGAGTGGCTCTATCGCTGGTCCGAAGCACACTGGCCCTGCCGCCAGCCGCTGGTCAGCGATCACCAGCGCCTGTTCGACGCGCTGATGAGGGGAAGCCCCGAAGCGGCCGAACAGGCCGTCCGCGACCATATCGCCGAGTCGATAGAGCTGGACGTCGCAGGCTTCTACGAACTTCAAGGACGCGGCGCGACGACGCCGCAACAGGAGCAGGCATGAACGACATCACCATTCTCGACGGCGGCATGGGCCGCGAACTCGAGCGCATCGGCGCGCCCTTCCGCCAGCCGGAATGGTCCGCGCTGGCGCTGATGGAAGCGCCCGAGATGGTCCGCCGGGTGCACGAGGATTATATTCGCGCGGGCGCGAAGGTCATCACCACCAATTCCTATGCGCTGGTGCCCTTCCACATCGGCGAGGGGCGGTTCCGTGCGCGCGGCGCCGAGCTGGCGTCGCTGGCCGGAAGGCTGGCGCGCGAGGCGGCCGACGGCACGCCCGGCGTGAAAGTAGCTGGATCGTTGCCGCCAGTCTTCGGCTCCTATCAGCCGGAACTTTTCAAGGCCGACCTGGCGCAGGACTATCTCTCGGTTCTGGTTGAGGGCCTCGCGCCCCACGTCGATTGCTGGCTCGCCGAGACCCAGAGCAGCCTCGAGGAGGCCCACACCGCCGCCGCGGCGGTGCGCGGCAGCGGCAAGCCGCTCTGGCTGTCCTTCACCCTGCGGGACGATGTCGCGCCGCAGGACGTGCCCGAGCCGCAGCTGCGGTCCGGGCAGAGCGTAGCCGACGCTGCCCGTCTCGCACAGCGCACGGGGGCGGAGGCGCTGCTCTTCAATTGCTCTATGCCCGAGGTCATGGGAGCAGCGCTCCAAGCTGCGCGCATTGCCGCCCCCGGTCTGCCGCTCGGGGTCTATGCCAACGCCTTCGGCTCCCAGGACGAGGACGGCGCGGCCAACGAGGTGATCTCGGATATCCGGGCCGATCTCGATCCGAAATCCTATTGCCGCTGGGCCGACGGCTGGGTCGCGAAGGGTGCCTCCATCATCGGCGGCTGCTGCGGGATTGGCGCCGACCACATCCACCATCTGGCCGGGCATCTGCGCTGCGGGCATCATTGATGCCTGTGGGCCGCGCAGAGCGGCTCTTGTCACGGGCGTCAGCCGCGGCATCGGCAGGGCGCTTGCCAAGAGGGGCTGCCGAGGCAGGCTTCGTTGTCGCCATCAACGCCATCTGACCCCGGGTGGGGTATCACGAAAGACATTTGCGCATCGTGATCGAGGTCGGACGGTCGTAGCCGTTGTGCGCCGTCCGTTCGGTTTCGCGAAAGCCGAGGCGGGCAAAGGCTGCATGATTTCCGGTCAGCTCGACCCGCGTCTGAAGCTCGATCGCCGGCTTGCCGCGGTTGCGGGCAAGATCCTCGACAGCTTGCATCAGTTGGCTGCCAATCCCCTGTCCTTGAAAGCCCGGTTCGACGGCGAGCTTTCCGACGTAGAAATCGTTGGCCCGCTCCAGAACAAAAATACAGCCGATGATCCTGCCGTCCTTCAGCGCCGAAAAGCCCATCTCCCGCCGAGCCTTGTCCCGGAGATTTTCGACCGTGAGCCGATGTGCTGAGGATGGCGGATCGATGACGCCGTCCATCGAGGCGAAGGCGCGCATGATCAGCGCCAGCACCTCGTCCCATCGGTCGAAATCGGCGGGAAGCTGCGCGATGGAAACCAGGCTGCCCAAGATCTAGTTTCTCTTGTAGCGGATCGTATCGAAGCGCGCGGTCAACGCATCGTAAAGCAGCAGCCGACCGACCAGCGGCTCGCCTATGCCGGCGATCAGCTTGATCGCCTCCATGGCCTGCAGCGTGCCGACGACGCCGGTCAGCACGCCGAGCACGCCGGCCACAGCGCAGGACGGCACCAGGCCGGGCGGCGGCGGTTCCGGAAAAAGATCGCGATAGCTTGGATATGGCTTGCCGTCCGCGCCGGTCTCGAAGGGTTTCAGCACGGTCACCGAGCCGTCGAAGCGGCCGACGGCGGCATGTACCAGCGGCCGCTTTTCCGCGGCGCAGGCGTCGGCCACCGCATAGCGTGTTTCGAAATTGTCGGAGCCGTCGACGACGATGTCATAGCGGGCGACGAGAGCAGGGGCGTTGTCCGCCGTCAGCCTGAGATTGTGCAGTTCCACGGCGACGTTGGGATTGATGCGGGCGATCGCCGCTTTGGCACTGTCGGTTTTCGCCATGCCGACAGTCTCGGTGCCGTGAATCACCTGTCTTTGCAGGTTTGACAGCGAGACGCTGTCGTCGTCGACGATCCCGAGCGTGCCGACGCCGGCGGCGGCAAGATATTCGAGCACCGGCGCCCCCAACCCGCCGGCGCCGATGACCAGGACCCGCGCACGCTTCAGACGCTGCTGGCCGGCGCCACCGATCTCGGGCAGCACGATGTGGCGGGCGTAGCGTTCAAGCTCTTCGTCGGTGAGCGCGGTGATGTTCATTGCAAGACAATATAGCTGCCGAGAAATCTTGTCAGGCGTCTTTGGTTGGCCCAACCGTGCCGTGATCGACGGTCAGGAACTGCGCGCGTCCCTTAAGACTGGAAAACAGCGCCGCATCGGTCCCGGTCATGAAGGCCTGGCAGTTCAGCTCTTCGAGGATCGAGAACAGCGCGGCGCGCCGGCCTGCGTCGAGATGGGCGGCGATCTCGTCGAGCAGCAGGATCGGCGTCATGCCCGACATCTCGCCGGTCAGCCGGGCATGCGACAGGACCATGCCGACCAGCAGCGCCTTCTGCTCGCCGGTCGAACAGAGTTCGGCCGGCATCGCCTTGGGCCGGTGCCTCACCACGAGATCCGAACGGTGCGGGCCGTCTAGCGTGCGCCCGGCGGCGCGGTCGCGATCGCGGCCTTCGGCAAGGGCGCGGCGGAACCGCTCCTCGACATCGACAGCCGCGGTGGTTCCGACTTCGCTTTCCAACGCGCCCGACAGGCCGATATCGGCTTGCGGAAAGGGACCCGCGCTTGGCAGCCTGTCGATCATCGCGGCAAGCAGGCGCACCAGTTCGGCACGCGCCGCGGCAATCGCCACACCGGTTTCGGCCATTTGCGTCTCGATCGCGTCGAACCAGGCGCCGTCACGCGAGCCTTCGGCGAGCAGCCGATTGCGGCCGCGCATCGCTTTTTCGTAGTCGAGCGCGCGCTGGCCGTGGCCGGGATCGATCGCCAGCACCTGACGGTCGAGAAAGCGCCGGCGGTCTGCAGCCGGCCCGGTGAACAATGCATCCATCGCCGGTGTCAGCCAGACGACGCGCAGCCATTCCAGCATGTCCTCCGCCGAGCGCGCTGCCGCGCCATTGATCCGCACCCGCCGGCCGCCCTCGCCGGCGGCGTCGCCGCCTGCAATGCCGGTGCCGATCTCGACCGGGCCGTCCGGCCCATCGAGCCGGGCATGGAGGGCAAAGCCGCCGTCGCCGCCTTCGCGTGCCACATCGGCATAAGGTGCGCGGCGTAGGCCACGCCCCGGTGTCAGCAGGGAAATCGCTTCCAGCAGATTGGTTTTGCCGGCGCCATTGTCACCGGAAAAAATCACGGCGCCGGGGTCGATGTCGATCGACAGCGTTGCGTAGTTGCGGAAATTCGTAAGCGATAGCTTACTTATATGAGTCTGCTGGTCGTGCGCAGACTGCTTCGCAACTCCGGTCATGACAGCAAGATGGCTTCTTTCGGGCCTATACCCGCATCGGCATCAGCACGTAGAGCGTGGTTTCGTCGGCCATGTCGTGGATCAGCGTTGGCGAACCGGCGTCCGCCAGCATGAATTTTGCCTCAGTGCCGGTCAACTGGGCTGCGACGTCGAGCAGATATTTGGCATTGAAGCCGATTTCGATCGCGTCGGACGAATAATCCGCAGCCAGTTCTTCGGTGGCGCTGCCTGAATCCGGATTGTTGACCGCAAGCGTGACCTGGCCTTCTCCAATCGAAAGCTTCACCGCGCGGCCGCGCTCGGAGGAGATGGTCGAGACGCGGTCGACGGCGGCGGCGAAACTCTGACGGTCGATGATCAGCTTCTTGTCGTTGCCGGTGGGGATGACCCGCTGATAGTCCGGGAAGGTGCCGTCGATCAGCTTCGATGTCAAAACCACACTGCCGATGGTGAAGCGGATCTTGGTGTCGGACAATTCGGTGGTCACGGCGATATCAGGGTCATCGACAAGCTTTTGCAGCTCGCTGACCGTCTTGCGCGGAATGATGATGCCCGGCATGCCCTCGGACCCTGCCGGCGCGTCGATCTCGGCGCGCGCCAGTCGATGTCCGTCGGTCGCTACCGAGCGCAGCTTCAGCTTGCCGTCGGTATCATGCGTGTGCAGATAGATGCCGTTCAGGTAGTAACGCGTCTCTTCGGTGGAGATGGCGAATTGGGTCTTCTCGATCAGGCCCCTGAGCGCAACCGAATCGAGCCGGAAGATATGCGAGAACGATCCGGCCGAAAGCTCCGGGAAATCGGATTGCGGCAGGCATTGGAGACGGAAGCTCGAGCGGCCCGAGGTCACCGTCATGGCGTTGCCGTCTTCGTCGGTCTTCAGCATGACCTCCGCGCCGTCGGCGAGCTTGCGCACGATGTCGTAGAGCAGATGCGCGGGAACCGTCGTCGCTCCGCCGCGCTCGACCTTGGCAGGCGTGGCTTCGGTCACCTCCAGATCGAGGTCGGTCGCCTTCATCTCAAGGGTGGCGCCTTCGGCGCTCAGCAGCACATTCGACAGAATCGGTATGGTGTTGCGCCGCTCGACCACGCGATGAACGTGATTGAGCGACTTCAGGAGATTTGACCGTTCCAAGATAACACGCATGACGAAACAGGCTCGCTTGAATGAATGAGCGGGTCTCCGGCAAGCGGTGCCCCGCGAAAGGTCTGAACAGGCTCAGAATCTGCATAAACTGATAGGAAAAACCCCGCAAGCGCAAGCCCACGCCACCGGTTCGAGCCGGTTACGCAGGCTTTCTGGGGATAAAGCTGGCGAAGCCCGCAAGCCAATGCTTGTCGCCCAAAAGTGCGCAGCGGTTTTGAGGCAACGACATGCATAAAAACGTAGATTTCAAGCGCGTCGCAGCCACGCGACACGCTTTGTTTTCGGGCCGGTCAGGCTTGATCGTTGATCAGTCTTCTCAGCAGTTCGAGCTCCTGCGCCAGCGTGTTGTCGACGCCTGAAAGATCCTCGATCTTGCGCACGGCATGCAGCACCGTCGTGTGGTCGCGGCCACCGAAACGCCGTCCGATCTCCGGCAAGGAGCGCGGTGTCATCACCTTCGACAGGTACATGGCGACCTGCCGCGGCTTGACGATCGTACGCGTGCGCCGGTTGGACAGAAGTTCTGTCTTCGAAACATTGTAATGGCGCGCGACGATGCGCTGGATGTCCTCGATGCGCACCCGCTTCGGCTCGCCCGAACGATAGATGTGGCCGAGGATCTCGTCGATGCGGTCGATGGTGATCTGCGGTTCGAACGACTGGCGGAACAGAAGCTGGTTGAACGCGCCTTCGAGTTCGCGTCCGCTGCCGGTCACAGTGCGGGCGACATGGTTGAGGATCTCCTCCGAGATGTCGAGCGATGCATCGTCAGCCTTTGCGGTGGCAAGGCGCAGCTTGAGCATGCCGATGCGCATGGCGAAATCCGGCGCCGACATTTCGAGCGCGACGCCGCCGTTGAGGCGCGAGCGGACGCGGGGCTCCAGCGATTCCAGTTCCGACGGCGGCCGGTCGGCGGCAACCACCACCTGCTTGGCGCTGTCGAGCAGCATGTTGATCAGATGGCAGAATTCATGCTGGATCGACTTGCCTTGCAGGAACTGCATGTCGTCGATGATGAGGAGGTCGATGTCGCGCAGCTGCTCCTTCAGCGTCAGCGCATTGTTGTCGCGGATCGCGGTGGCGAACCGCCACATGAAATATTCGGCCGTGAGATAGACGACGCGCGACTTTGGATTCTGCTTCAGCGATTCCGCCGCGATCGCCTGCAACAGGTGCGTCTTGCCCAGCCCCACCGTCGCGTGAAGAAAGAGCGGATTGAAGCGCACCGCGCTCGACTGCGATTCCGCCACCGCCTTGGCGGCGGCGAAGGCCACCCGGTTCGACGGTCCCTCGATGAAGGAGCCGAACGTATAGCGCGGGTCAAGCGGCGAACCGAGCACATTGTGCCTGAACTCGGTCTCTGCAGGCATTCCCGAGCGAGGTGCCGGCACCCGCTCCACCCTGCCGGGGCCCGCTGTTCCAGAGGCCAGCGCCGTTTGCGATTGCCTTGTCATCTTGCGCGCCGGGGCCAGTTCGGGCTCGACGCCATTGCGCCCCGGGCGGGTAGCGGTGCGCACGACGATCTCGATCTTGAGGATTTCGGGATCCTCGTGTTTCCACAGCTCGGCGATGAGGTCGAGGTAGTGGCCGTTGATCCACGAGCGCAGGAAGGCAGTCGGCACGGAGATGCGGACAATGCCCCGGGATGCTTCGGCGACCTTCATGCGCCCGAACCAGCTCGAATAGACTTCGGTTCCCAGACGCGCCTTCAACTGAGCCTTGACCCGGTCGAACTTCTGTTCCGCATCGTTGGAAGCCGACATAGTGTCCCCTCCGGTTAAGGTTCCAGGGAATGGGAGGTCGCCCGTAAGCTCCCTTTCGATGCCGCTCTGCATGATCGAGTTCCTTGTCCTTTTGTACCTTTTTCCGCCGGGGATACGCCTCCTGCATCCATGTTTCCGGCGACCGTGTCTTCGCTGCGACACTACCGCCGCCGCCGGCAGATGATGTCGCCTCGTTGTCAGGGGACCGGCGCCGACTCCTCAGAGCCAGCCCGTTTGGTCATGTCAGGGCAATACAATGCCGTCCGGCGAAAACGCCGGCGCGTCATGACCTGCCATATACAGTTACGCCAATCCCCTACCGTATCGAAAAAGACAAACCAAACCCGACGCGGAAATGATCCACGTCATGAATTCCGCCACTTTTTTGCTGGCCGATTCAGGCTGGGTTAAGGGCCAACAGGCCCGTCCCTCTCGATAGACCGACATTAACGAAATCGTTGTGGATAGGGCAAGGCCACGACTAACGGATTTTTAAGGAATGTGGTTACCGCAGACGGGTTCGAACCCTGTGTTGCACGGGCGTATTTTGACAAAGCCATTGTGATTCAAACCCTTTTCCGGCGAATATGAAAAAGGCCACGCCGCGCGAAATTTTCTGAAATAATTTTCTTGACAGGCAATTGTCCCCCATCCCCCGCACGCGATGTGAACAAGCTGTGGATGGACCGTCCGTAAGTTATTGAAAAGTAAGGGTAGTTTTTGACAGCCGATATTTTCGTCGCGGACGCTTTCAGCGGCCTTGAATATCAGCAGGCATGTATATGCCGGCAAAGCATTTCGAACATTGAAGTTCGCGCGGAGGTGTGGTTTGCGAGCATTCTTTTTAAGTACTTGCCGGCAAACGAAAAAACCCGGCGCGAGCGGCCGGGTTTAAAGAAGATCAGTTCTGGAAAGGTATATCAGGCCGACAGCACCTTGAGCCGCTGGGCCAGGCGCGACACCTTACGGGATGCCGTGTTCTTGTGCACCACGCCCTTGGTCGCGGCGCGCATCAATTCCGGCTCCGCCACTTTGAAAGCAGCCTGCGCGGCGGCCTTGTCGCCCGAGGCGAGCGCCTCCTCGACCTGGCGGATATAGGTCCGCACGCGCGAGCGGCGGTTCTTGTTCATCGCCGTGCGACGGGCGATCTTGCGCGTTGCCTTTTTGGCCGAGGAGGTATTGGCCATGATGCCTCTCTTCTGATCTGGTGGGCGCATGCGGGATGCCGCAGGGCGCAAAAAACAAACGGGCAGCCACAGGGCCGCCTCGGTTGGTGCGGCTTATAGTTCAGCTTTTCCGGCGCGTCAACGCTGCTTCGCCTTCTTTTTGGCCGCTGTTGTCGCTCGCATCCCGCCGCCGTCGTCACGATCTACCGGTTCGTGAAATTCGGCTTCCGCTTCTCGGTAAAGGCGGCCATGCCTTCCTTCTGGTCGTCGAGCGCAAACAGGGAGTGAAAAAGCCGGCGCTCGAACCGCAGCCCTTCGGCCAGTGTCGTTTCATAGGCGCGGTTGACGGCCTCTTTCGCCATCATCACCGAGGGCAGCGAAAAATCGGCTATCTTGGCCGCCGCCTTCAACGCCTCCTCGATCAGCTCGTCGGCAGGCACGACGCGCGACACCAGGCCGCAACGCTCGGCCTCCGCGGCATCCATCATCCGTCCGGTCAGGCACATGTCCATCGCCTTCGACTTGCCGACGAAGCGGGTTAGGCGCTGTGATCCGCCCATTCCCGGCATGACGCCGAGCGTGATCTCGGGCTGGCCGAACTTGGCGTTGTCGGCGGCGATGATGAAGTCGCACATCATCGCCAGTTCGCAGCCGCCGCCGAGCGCATAGCCGGCCACTGCCGCGATAACAGGCTTGCGCGCCCGGGTGAACTCTTCCCAGCCGACAAAGAAATCCTGCACATAGGCGTCGGCAAAGGAGATCGCCTGCATCTCCTTGATGTCCGCACCTGCCGCGAAGGCCTTTTCGGAACCGGTGATGACCATCGCGCCGATGTCGGCATTCGCGCAGAAGCCGTTCACGGCCGCGACCACTTCCGCCAGGATTTGGGAGTTCAGCGCATTGAGCGCCTTCGGCCGGTTCAGCGTGATCAGCCCGACCTTGCCGCGGGTTTCCACGATGATCGTTTCATAGGTCATGACTGTATCTCCTCGCTCGGTCATCTATCTACATCTGGCGTCCAACTCACACATGGCGTCCAGGCTTGCTCACATCTGACAGGTCCGGCAATAGAAGGTGGAACGCCCGCTTTGCACGACGCGCTCTATGTGGCCGCCGCAGCCGTGCTTTGAGCAGGGTTCGCCCTCGCGATCGTAGACCGCGAAGGAATGCTGGAAATAGCCCAGGGACCCGTCGGTCTGCACATAGTCGCGCAGCGACGATCCGCCGGCGGCGATTGCATCGGCGATCACCGCGCGGATTGCTTCGGCCAAGGCGTCGCTCTGCTGTCTGGCCTTCTTTCCAGGCTTTGCGATGGTGCCCGACTCGCGCAACGGCGACAGGCTGGCGCGCCACAGGGCTTCCGACACATAGATATTGCCGAGCCCGGCGATCAGCCGCTGATCGAGAAGTGCCGCCTTCAGCGGCGACTTCCGGCCTTTCAGCAGCGAGGCGAGAAGCCCGCCGTCCAACGCATTGCCTGTCGGCTCGACGCCCAGCCCCGCCAGCATCGGATGCGTGTCGGGCGCCCCTTCCGAAAACAGCATGAAGCCGAAACGACGCGGGTCGTTGAAGGTCACGCGCGACCGGACGCCTTTGGGCGAGACGACATGGAAGACGACATGGTCGTGCACCGCGTTTTTCGAGCGCTCGTGATAAAACGCGCCCAACATTTCGCTGTTATCGGGCATTTCGCTGTCATCGGACATTTCGATGCGGAACGAACCAGACATGCCGAGATGGCAGATCAGCACCGGGCCGCCTGCCAGATACATCGTCAGGTATTTGGCCCGGCGACCGAGTGCCGTAATCGTCTTGCCGGTCAGCCTCTCCGAGAATTTTTCAGGAAACGGAAAGCGCAGGTCGGGCCGGCGTGCCTCGACGCGTGCGATGCGGGCGCCTTCCAGGACCGCCTGCAGGCCACGCCGGACCGTTTCGACCTCAGGCAATTCAGGCATGGCCGCCTATCGTTGCATAAAAGGAGGTGCCGTGGCGGCCGCGTGCCAGCCCAAGATGCTCGGCGACCGTTTCACCGATGTCGGCGAACGTCGTTCTGAGCCCAATGTCGCCGCCAAAACCTGGTCCCGTGCCGATCACCGGAATGCGTTCGCGCGTATGATCGGTGCCGTGCCAGGTGGGATCGTTGCCATGGTCGGCCGTGAGGATGAGAAGATCGCCGTGCCTCAGCCGCGCAAGCGCCTCCGGCAGCCGCCGGTCGAACGCCTCGAGCGCGGCGGCATAGCCGGCAACGTCGCGCCGATGGCCGAACTCGGTGTCGAAGTCGACGAAATTGGCGAAGACGAGATCGCCGTCGCCCGCGTCATCCATCGCGCCGAGCGCCTTGTCGAACATCGCCATGTTGCCGGCGGCCTTGCGCACTTCCGAAATGCCGCGATGGGCGAAGATATCGCCGATCTTGCCGACCGCGATGACCCGGCTGCCGCGCGCCGTCAGCCGGTCGAGCAGGGTTGGTTCGGGCGGCGGCACCGAATAGTCCCGGCGGTTGTGCGTCCGTTCGAAGCTGGCGGCGGTTTCCCCAATGAAAGGTCGCGCGATCACCCGTCCGATGTTCAGCGGATCGACCAGCCTGCGCACCACCTTGCAGAATTCGTAGAGCCGTTCCAGGCCGAAGTGAACTTCATGCGCGGCGATCTGCAGAACGGAGTCGACCGAAGTGTAGCAGATCGGCTTGCCGGTGCGGATATGCTCCTCGCCGAACCGTTCGATGATCTCCGTGCCCGGGGCATGGCAATTTCCGAGAACGCCCGGCACCTCTCCTTCGCGGATGATTGCTTCGGTCAGCTCGGCTGGAAAGGCGGGAACCGTGTTCGGAAAATAGCCCCAGTCGAACCGGACTGGCAAGGCGGCGATTTCCCAATGGCCCGACGGCGTGTCCTTGCCGCTTGAAATCTCCTGCGCCGCGCCATGGAAGGCGGAGGCGAGATGGGCCTTGCCGCCGCTTTCGATGCTGAATCCTGTCGCGGTTTTTGCCGCGTGACCCAGACCGAGCGAGAGCATATTGGGTATGAAAAGCGGTCCTTTGCGCAGCCCCTCGCGATCCGCCCGGCCTTCCGCGCAGGCTCTGGCGATGTGTCCGAACGTGTTGGAACCGGCGTCGCCATAGCGCTCGGCGTCGGCCGCGCCGCCGATGCCGAAGGAATCGAGAACGAAAAGGAAGGCGCGCGCCATTGCAGGGTTCATTACTATTGTCTGTCCGTCCGCCCAGACATAGGGTTCCGCGGCGCCATTGGCAATTCGGAACCAGACGGCTTGGCGCGATAGTTGAGATGCCGCGAAATGCCGGCATAGGCATGGACCGATGAAAGGCGAGCGGGGACTCACATGAGGCATGCCTTGAAGGCCTCCGTAGCCATCATGACGATGCTGGGCGCATCCTGGTCAAACCCGGCGCGCGCCGATTGGCGGGACGACATCGGCACGTTTCGTGTCGGCATCGTTGCCGAGCCCGGCGCCGGCAACACCGTTCCAGGTCTTGAGCTGTTGACGGATGCCTACACCAAGGCGCTCGGCATGAGGGTGGAGTTTGTCGTTGCCCGCGACTACGCGGCGCTGATCGAGGCGCAGGCCAATGCCCAGATCGAATATGCGGTCTATTCGGCGACCGCCTACGCCACCGCATCCGAACGTTGCGAATGCGTCGAGCCTCTTGTGGCGCCTGTCGATTCCGACGGCGCGGTCGGCATCCGCTCCGTCTTGCTGACGCGGGACGGCAAGGTCCCGGATCTGGCCGCGATGGAAGCACATCGGGTCGCCATGGCGCCCCCGGACAGCGTCGGCGGTTCTCTCTTGCCACTTGCCGGGCTGGCCGCCGAAGGCGTCAAGGTTGCCGAGGACGCACCATTTCTGACGCACGCCAGTTCGGCTGCGGCGGCTGAAATGATGCTGGTCGGTGGTGAGGCCGATGCCCTGTTCGGCTGGATGCCGGCGATGGCCGATGGCCAGCCGGATGTTCCGGGCGGCACGGTGGCCAGGCTGGAAATGGCAGGGATTTCGAAAGCAGCACTTCGGGTCGTGTGGACGTCCGGCGTGCTGCGATATGGTCCCCATGCCGTCCGCAGCGATCTCGACCCCGAAGCCAAACGGCGGCTCACCGTGTTCCTCATCAATCTCAGATCGATGTCGCCGGATGTCTACGATCTTCTGGAATGGAAACATTCCGGCGGCTTCGCCGTCGCCAGCCCGGATGACTACGCAATGGCCGCGGCGATCGTGCGCCTGATGTCAGGCAACCATCGACAGCAATAGCAACCGGCGTCGGAGCATCGGAGCAAAAAAAGAAGACCGGTTCTGTGTCAATCCGAGTTCAAAAAATGGAGCGGCGGTGCGGCTCGATTTGAGAGTCCGCCGCTCTGCCCGCGGTTGTTTCAGCAGGTGGCGCAAGGAATCGTCAGGCTCCTGCGGGGCCTGAGATAATATGTTTCCCCCATCGATATCTTGTTGAAGGCCGAGCTCAATCCAAGTCGCTTTTCGCTGTCCGCCGACCAGGTGATGATCGGCTCGTATGCAAGATCGCTTTCGACGCGAATGAGGAAGGTGTCCTTGATCTCAAGCGTTTTTGGAATCGTGGTGACGGAGTCCTTGGCGGCGTCGGCGCTGAAGGCATCGCCAACCATCTTGCGTGACCACACGACCTGCACCTTCGGCGGCGTTTCGTTGGTGACCTTTATCGCGGTGATGACGATCTTCGGGGTCGAGCGGTTGTAGGGCTGAAGGGTGGAGTTGCCGATCTTCATGATCGCATCGAGATCGGCGGCGGAGATTATCTCCTGCTGGGTGACCAGATCCGCCACCATGCTGCCTATGCGGCTGACCTTCTTGCTGGTCTCGATGGCTTGCGAGGCTTCCATGGTCATGAAGTACATGATCAGCAGGACAGGCACGATGAAGGCAAACTCAACGGCCGCGACACCGCGGCGATCGCAGCAGAACCGGATGGCTTTCGTGCAGATCCCAGTGATTCCCATATGTGCCCCCGCACGCCCCATGCCCTCGTCCTTTTCCCCACTCACGCAATGGCTCGGTTCAGTCGTCGAACGGCTCGTTCTGCCAGGTCACCGATGTGAAATGCAGCGTCTTGCCGCCGTCCAGATTGGCCATCGATTTAGCCATGAAATCGGTCATGACCGGCCATTTGTAAAAAACCCGCAGCATGTTCTTCGATGCAGCTAGGCCCGGGTCTACCGTAAAGGTCGTTATTTTCGTGCCGGTCAGCTCGATGTCGCCAGCTGTTGTGATCTTGAAGCCCGCGGTTGCCGCGTCGGCGAAGGTTGGGAATTCGCGCAGGTCCACCAGCAATCCGGGGCAGTCCTTGGCGACCATGATCTCCAGCCGGCTGCAGATCATGGCCTTCAGCGTGGCCTCGGTCACGTCGGCCCTCTTTAGCTGCCCTGTCCGTAACTGGCGCGCGACGTCGTCGGTGATGTTGGCCATCACCTCCTGCCCGGCAAATGAAATGCAACTCTCCAGGATGGCAAAGACGAGGAGCGCAAACGGCACCGCAAGCATCGCGAATTCGATGGCCGTGCTGCCGCGCCGGTCACCAAGGAATCGCGCGGAAAAGCTCGCTCGTCCTGCTTTGCTCATGTCCCGTCTTCGCCGATCCTGATGGGGGTGTCGGAGGAAACATTAGCGGAAACCCATTGAGGCGCGGTTTGGATGATCGTTAAATTCGACGGAAAGGTTTTAAGCGGCCGATAACCAAAGCGGCATTTCAGTGAGACGAGAATAGCCCAGTTGCTTATTGGCCGGCGCTCATCTCGGCTTCCGAGGCTTTCTCCGCATCGCTCTTGTACGAGCTTTCGCAATACGGCGTGCAGGACATGGTCTGTATTTCGGCACGTCGATAGATGCGCACCGACGACGCGTCCTGTCGCACGACAGTGATCTGCTCGTCGACGATCGGACTGCCCTCTTGATCGAGGACGACGAGGTTGGTGACGCCAAAGCCCTTGCCCGTCAGCACGATCGTCGAAGCATCCTGCACGGAGGCATCGGCGATCGCCGGATTGCCGACGACGATCGTATCGGCGGCGCGCGACAATTTGACGATCTTCGCCTGGTTCATCGTAACCTCGATGCCGCCGCCCGCATTGGCCGGCACGACGAAGGCCGTGGTGGCAAGAAGCGCGGCAATCGGAAAGGACGATCTCGGCCCGGTCATTGAAGCGCTCCACGGCGGCGAACTGCTCAACGGAACATGAACGAGATTGGTGAACCAACGGTTAAGCGGATGGAAGCCGTGGTGATGTCGGGATCGGAATCATGATCGCCTGGAGCGCGCCGCCCCTTTCTCAAATCGCCAAATTGCGGCTTTCACGGCCTTTGGGGTGTTTGTCGGGTTCGCGAGCGTCACTTAGTTTACGGTTAACCACGCAATGCCTTCGAAGCGGGAAAGGAATCGGTAAGGCTGTTTATTAAGCCGATCGAAAGAGCTTCTCCATAGATTGGCAGCATCCGATCAGCCACCAAGAGAAGTTGACGGAATTGCTGTAACATCTGGAGTAGGAGCTCTCGAATGTCTAATCTCATTGCACGTTTTGTGAAGGACGAATCCGGCGCGACCGCCATCGAATATGGTCTGATCGCCGCCCTCATCGCACTCGCTATCATGGTCGGCGCCGGTCAACTGGGCAATAGCATCAACCAGAAGTTCAAGGATATCTCCTCGACGCTGAACGGCGCCTGATAATAGCGACGTTAGTCGCTTTTTCGGATCAAGGGCCGCCTCGTTTGGCGGCCCTTATTCGTTGTGTCAGGCGATTTTGAATTCCCGGCCTCATCAATCGTTAATCGAACACGTCTAGGCTGGGCCAGGTACCATGGGCGCTGCGCTGATGATTGAAGCCTTGATCTTCGTTGTCTTTCCGTTCTGCATGCTTTTCGCCGCGATCTCCGACATGCTGTCGATGACGATCGCCAATCGCGTGCCGGTGCTGCTCGTGGCTGTTTTCGCTCTGGTCGCACCGCTGACGGGCATGGACTGGGCAACCTATGGCTTGCATTTCGCCTCCGGCGGCCTTGTCCTCGCCGTGACGTTCGGTCTGTTCGCGCTCGGCGGCATGGGAGGCGGAGACGCCAAGCTGCTGGCCGCCACGGCCCTCTGGATGGGGCTGAGCATCCATCTCGTCGAATATCTCGTGGGCTCGGCATTCATCGGTGGCCTGCTGACGCTCGCCATCCTCGCCTACCGGAAATCGCCGCTTGCAGCCGTTACAAGTCACAATCCGTTTTTGCGCCACTTCGCCGACGAGACGACCGGCGTGCCCTATGGCATAGCGCTCGGCATTGGCGGGCTGCTCACCTTTCCAAATTCGCCGTTGATGGCGTGGGCACTCGCAAGGCTGGCAGCCTAATTCTCTCGCCAACCTTCCCTCGCCAGATTAGCCTTCCACTATTTCGATTTGGCGTTGGAGCAGGCGGCTTGGCCGCCTTTTTGCGGGCCGAACCGGGATGCCTCAAATTTATGTAAACCTTAAATTAATCACGATCGTAAGCATTATATTAACCTTGTTTTGACGATTGCCGCTGCAAGGTCCGGCTTGGCTAAGTGGTTTGCCAAGGGGTTCGGACAAATGCCAGCATCCCGACTGATCATTCTAGGCGTGGCGGTGGCCGCGGCGGGTGGCGCAGGCTATGTTGCAAAAAACATGGTGGCGGCTCCGCCGCCTCAAATTGTCGATTCCGGCCCCACGGCGCCGGCAATCGCGCTGCAGGACGTGCTTGTCCTGTCCAGCGACGTTCCGATGGGCAGCCCGCTCGAGAACAATATCAGCTGGCAGTCCTGGCCGGCCGACGGCATCAATGCGAATTTCATAACCCGCGCCGCGGAGCCCGAAGCGCTTGAGAAGCTGAAAGGCGGTGTTGCCCGTGTGGCGATGTATGCCGGCGAGCCGTTGCGGCGCTCCAAGCTGATCGGCGAGGGACAGAGCTTCATGTCGTCGATCCTGCCCTCCGGCATGCGGGCCGTCGCCACAGCCGTATCTGCCGACACCTCGGCCGGCGGCTTCATTCTTCCCAACGATTTCGTCGACGTCATCATGACCCGCAGAGCCGATGCCGCGAGCGGCAGCAGCGGTTTTACGACCGAAACCATCCTCAAGAACATTCGCGTCCTGGCAATCGACCAGACAATCCAGGAGGACGAGGAAGGCAAGAGGACCAGGGTCGGTCAGACCGCCACGCTGGAACTGACACCGCAGCAGGCGGAGATCATCACCGTCGCCCAGCAGATGGCCGATCGCCTGACATTGGCGCTGCGGTCGATCAGCGACACCCAGGAGAAGAATCTGGGCGAGGCCGACTATCTCGTTTCCGGCAATGGGCGGCGCGGAACGGTGCGATTGATAAAGTCGGGCGAAGTTTCCGAAGTGGGGGCAAGGCAATGAGGCTACACGCTGGACTGCCGGTCACCGTGGCTGCGGCAATCGGCCTGTTTCTCCTCGGAACGAATGCGCATGGTGTCGTCGAGGCAAATGCGGCAGGCAGGAATGCCGAGGTGTCGGCTTCGACCGCCACCCAGCGCGTCAAGCTCGGTCTCAACAAATCGGTGGTCATCGACCTGCCGAGCGACGCCTATGACATTCTCGTCGCCAACCCCGCGGTCGCCGATGCGGTGACCCGCACCGCCCGGCGCATCTATCTGTTCGGAAAGGCGGTGGGCGACACCAACATCTTCGTCTTCGGGCCCAATGGCGAGCAGATCGTCAGCCTGGATCTGGCGGTCGAACGCGACGTCGCCGGGCTGGAAGACTATATCAGGCGCTTCATCCCGTCATCGGCCATCACGGTCGAATTGCTGAACGATAACGTCGTCCTGACCGGAACCGTGGACACTCCCCTGGACGCCAAGCGCGCGGTCGATCTGGCCACCATCTTCGTGTCCGGCGGTGAAGCGACCACGGGACAATATTCGCAGACCGCCTCCGGCGGCTCGGCCGAAGCCGGTGTCGACATCGACAATCCGGATTCCGAGCGCCGCGTCAGCCAGATCGTCAACCTGCTGCAGATCATCGGCGACGACCAGGTGACGCTGAAAGTGACGGTGGCCGAAGTCAGCCGCTCGGTGATGAAGCAGCTCGGCGTCAACCTTATTGGCGACGGCGGCAGCAACGGCATCAGTTGGAGCGCACTGACCAGCCCCGCATACGGATTGGGAAAGCCACTGTCGCAAAACTCGGGACTTTCAATCGGCACCTCGGCGCTTCAAGCGTACATCAACGCCATGGAGCAAAGCGGTGTCATGAAGACGCTGGCCGAGCCGACATTGACCGCAGTCTCGGGTGAGAAAGCGACTTTCAAAGTCGGCGGTGAATTCAATCTCATCACAAGCCGAACGAACAACGTTTCAGGCGACAATCAAACGGGCCAGGTTACTTACACCAACGAAAAGCTCGAATATGGAATTGGCCTCGAATTCCAGCCTGTCGTGCTCTCGGCGGGCCGCATCAGCCTTAAAGTGAGGACGTCGGTTTCGGAGCCTACGACGGAAGGCGCCACAGTGCTCGAAGGGGGTGGTGACTTGCCCGGCACCACTTTGCTGTCGATCCGCAAACGCCTGGCCGACACCACCGTCGAATTGCCTTCCGGCGGTTCGATGATGATCGCCGGCCTCGTTCGAGACGATATCCGGCAGGCGGTCGCGGGGCTGCCCGGGCTGACCAAGATACCGGTGCTCGGCACGCTGTTCCGCAGCAGGGACTTCGTCCGCAACGAAACCGAGCTCGTCATCATCATCACGCCCTACCTGGTGAAGCCGGTGGCGCGCAACGAGCTTGCCAAGCCGGATGACAATTTCAACGCGGCCAGCGATGGCGCCGGCATGTTCCTTGGCCGTGTCAATCGCGTCTACGGCACCATGCAGACCGACAAGCCCAACGGCCGTTACCACGGCGTTGTCGGCTTCATCTACAAGTGATCGGGGAAGCGGACATGTCTCAGTCAGCGTCGAAGCCAAGGAAGATCATCGCAGCGATGCGGCCCGGCCGTTCGCGGACCTACCGGCCGGCCATTCCGGTCCTGGCGATTGCGGTCGCGGCATTGCTGGCGGGCTGCGCCAAGCGGGACAGCATCACGGTTGGTGCCGTTCCGGACGACTATCGCACCACGCATCCGATCGTGATCGCTGAGAAGGTCCAGAAGATCGACCTTCCGGTCGGCGCCGGCGACCGCGGCATGACCGGGTCTCAACGCGCCACGCTTCTGGGTTTCCTGGACGGCTACGACAAGAGTGCCGCTCCGGCTCTGACGATCTCGATCCCGAGCGGTTCGGCCAACGAGATCGCCGCGACCGCAGCCGGTCGCGATTTCGCCAGGCTTGCGATTGCCAGCGGCATCAGCCGCAACCGGATCGCCGTGACTACCTACCAGTCGGTTTCGGCCGAAGCGTCCGCGCCGATCCGCGTCGCCTTTGTCTCGGTGAAGGCCCAGACCGATAAATGTGGGCGCTGGCCCGAAGATCTGCTGGAGACGTCGGAAAACAAGCACTACGCCGATTTCGGCTGCTCTTATCAAAACAATCTTGCCGCCCAGATGGCCAACCCAGCCGATCTAATCGGGCCGCGCAAGCAATCCGATATCGACGCGGAAAATCGCGGCGAGGTGATCGACGTCTACCGCCAGAGAGGCATTTCGGACGAGTTCCTCGGCAATTCCGAAGTGGAATATTGAGCTTGAGCCGCGCAGGTCACGGAAAGAAATGACAATGAGCAATCTTGCCTACGACGCAGGGCTAGACGGCGGCGAAACCTCGCAGCAGGATATCGCCGCCATGCAGGCGTTGCGGCCGATTCCGCGCATTTCGATCCAGGCATTTTGCGAGACCGAAGGCGTTGCCAATCCGGTCGAGCGCGCCGGCGAGGATCGCCGCATGGCGAAGGCCCATCTGAAGGTCCATATGGGCGGCATCGCCACCGCCATCGAATTCTACCAATCGGCGCCGACACCGAACTTGATCCTGCTGGAATCGCGCAGCGAGCCGACGCAATTGCTCGAGCAGCTCACGCAGCTCTCCGAATATTGCGATCCGACCTCCAAGGTCGTGGTCATCGGCCACTACAATGATGTTGGCCTTTACCGCGAGCTCATCCGCTCCGGCATTTCCGAATATGTCATCGCGCCGGTGTCGATGGCCGACATCGTCAGCGTGATATCGTCGATTTTCGTTGATCCGGAGGCCGAGCCGATCGGCCGCTCGATCGCCTTCATCGGCGCCAAGGGCGGCGTCGGCTCCTCGACCATTGCCCACAATGTGGCCTGGGCGATGTCGTCCCTGTTCAAATCTGAAGTGGTCGTCGCCGACCTCGATCTTGCTTTCGGAACGGCCAACATCAATTTCGATCAGGATCCGGCGCAAGGCATTGCCGAGGCGGTCTTCTCACCGGAGCGCGTCGACGAGGTCTATCTCGACCGGCTGCTTGCCCAGTGCGCCGAGCACCTGTCGCTGCTTGCAGCACCTTCAACGCTCGACCGGGTCTACGATTTCGATCCCGACGCCTTCATGCAGCTTATCGACACGGCCCAGCGCAGTGTGCCGCTTCTGGTGCTCGATATCCCGCACATCTGGACAGGCTGGACCAAGAACACGCTGGTCAAGGCCGACGAGATCGTGATCACAGCGACGCCGGAGCTGGCCAATCTGCGCAACACCAAGAATCTCGTCGACATGTTAAAGCGGCTTCGCCCGAACGATCCGCCGCCCAAGCTGATCATCAATCAGGCAGGCGTGCCGAAGCGCCCGGAGATTGCGTCATCCGACTTCGCCGACTCGCTCGGCCTGTCGCCGATGTCGGTGATTCCTTTCGAGCCGCAGCTGTTCGGAAATGCCGCCAATAATGGGCGCATGCTCGGTGAAATGGATGCCAAGAACCAGGTCGTCGGCATGGTCAACGAGATTGCGCATGTGCTGACCGGGCGCAGCGAAATCAAGGCAAGAAAGAAAGCGGGCCTGGGCAATCTCCTTGGCAAGCTCTCGCGCAGCAAGAAGTGATGCTTTCGCAGCGGAATTGGTAGTCGATCATGTTTGGTAAAAGAGGTAGCGACGACGGCAGCCGGTTCACCCCGGAATTCCGTCAGCCGGCACCTGCGCCCGCCGCGCCGGCGGCGGCAAACCCTGCGGAAACGTCGGTTCTTGCCAAACCCGCGCCGCCGTTGCTTGGCACGTCCGCGGCCCCGCTCGCGCGCCGCGCTGTCGAGGCGCCGCCACTGGCACCGGAGCCAAAAAGGATCCAGCGCGAGAAGAGCGAAGCCTACTACGACACCAAGAGCCAGGTCTTCTCCGCGCTCATCGACACGATCGACCTGTCGCAGCTCGCCAAGCTCGATCCCGAAAGCGCGCGCGAAGAAATCCGCGACATCGTCAACGACATCATCGCGATCAAGAATTTTGCGATGTCGATCGCCGAACAGGAAGAACTGCTCGACGACATCTGCAATGACGTCCTGGGTTACGGGCCGCTGGAGCCATTGCTCGCCCGCGACGACATCGCCGATATCATGGTCAATGGTTCCAAGGACGTCTACATCGAGGTCAACGGGAAGGTCGAGCAGACCGGAATTCGTTTCCGCGACAACCAGCAGCTTCTCAACATCTGTCAGCGCATCGTCAGCCAGGTTGGCCGCCGCGTCGATGAATCGAGCCCGATCTGCGACGCACGCCTTCCCGATGGTTCCCGCGTCAACGTCATCGCGCCGCCGCTCGCCATCGACGGCACCGCTCTCACTATCCGCAAGTTCAAGAAGGACAAGCTGACGCTCGATCAGCTGGTCAAGTTCGGTGCCATTTCGCCGCATGGCGCCGAGATTCTCAAGATCATCGGCCGCGTCCGCTGCAACATCGTCATTTCGGGCGGCACCGGCTCGGGCAAGACGACGCTGCTCAACTGCCTGACCAACTATATCGACCGCGAGGAACGCGTCATCACCTGCGAGGACTCGGCCGAGCTGCAATTGCAGCAGCCGCATGTCGTGCGTCTGGAAACCCGCCCGCCCAACCTCGAGGGCGAGGGCGAGGTGACCATGCGCGACCTGGTCAAGAACTGCCTGCGCATGCGTCCCGAGCGTATCATCGTTGGCGAAGTGCGCGGACCCGAAGTGTTCGATCTTCTGCAGGCGATGAACACCGGTCATGACGGCTCGATGGGCACGATCCACTCGAACAGCCCGCGCGAATGCCTGAACCGTATCGAATCGATGATCGCGATGGGCGGCTACACGCTGCCGCAGAAGACCGTGCGTGAAATCGTGGTCGGTTCCGTGGACGTGATCATCCAGGCCGCTCGCCTGCGCGACGGATCGCGGCGTATCACCCACATCACCGAGGTGATCGGAATGGAGGGCGATGTCATCATCACGCAGGACATCGTCCTCTACAACATCAAAGGCGAGGATGCGAACGGCAGGCTGCTGGGCGAGCACGTGTCGACAGGCATCGGTCGTCCGCATTTCTGGGAGCGCGCCCGCTACTATGGCGAGGAACAGCGCCTCGCCAATGCGCTCGAGGCGATGGAGAAACGCGCTGACTGAAGCATTCGGAGGCGTAGGGGCCAGGATCGATGTTCGGAATTGACGGCACCGTATTAGCATTCATCGTGCTCGCCGGCTTCAGCGCCGGCGCGGTCGCCTATGCTTTTCTGTTCAATCGGATTAGCACCGAGAAGCAAGTCGGCAGGCGGCTTGAAACGATCAAGACTGCCGAGACGGATCGTGACGTCGTCAAGGCCTCGCGCGATCGCGTGGCGGAAGCGGCCAAGCGTCGCAAATCGGTCCAGGATTCGCTGAAGGATCTTGAGCAGAAGCAGAAAACCAACCAGAGCATCGTCAAGAAGCCGCCACTGAAGGCCCAGATCCGTCAGGCGGGCATGAAGGTCTCGCTCGAGCGCTTCTATCTCTACTCGGCCGTTTGCGGCGCCGTCCTGACGTTTCTTGCGTATTTCATCGGCGCGCCACTGCTTGTCTTGCCGGGTGCGCTGCTGGTCGGCACTCTCGGACTGCCACGCTGGTTCGTCTCGTTTTGCCGCGCGCGCCGGGTCAAGGCGTTCCTCAACGAATTTCCGAATGCGCTCGACATCATCGTGCGTGCGGTCAAATCCGGCCTGCCGCTGAACGACGCCGTCCGCCTGATCGCCAACGAATCTCCCGAACCGGTCAAGACCGAGTTCCGCCGCATCGTCGATTCGCAGCAGATGGGCCTGTCGATCCCCGACGCCAGCCTGCGTATGGCCGAAACAATGCCGTGCACGGAAGCGAGCTTCTTCGGCATCGTCATCCAGATCCAGTCCCAGGCCGGCGGCAATCTTTCGGAGGCGCTTGGCAATCTTTCGCGCGTGCTTCGCGACCGCAAGAAAATGAAGGCCAAGGTCCAGGCGCTGTCCATGGAAGCGAAGGCGTCCGCCGTGATCATCGGCGCGTTGCCTTTCGTCGTCGCCTTTCTCGTCTACCTGACAAGCCCGAACTATATCATGCCTCTGTTTACCACCAGCGCCGGCAATCTGATCCTCGGTTGCTCGGCGGTCTGGATGTCTATCGGCATCCTGGTGATGCGCAAGATGATGAACTTCGAAGTTTAGGATTTCGAGCGCATGACCGAAACTGTCGTCAAGACCCTTACCGACCCGGCATTCCTGATTGCCTTGCTGGTCGGCATCGCGGTGTTTGCGACCGTCTTCACGCTGCTGCCTGCTTTTGGTGGAAACCAGCTCAAGGCGCGCATGAAATCCGTAGCGCTGGAGCGCGACGAATTGCGCGCCAAGCAGCGTGCGCGGCTTGCCGTCGAGGCCGATCGCCGCCGTAAGGGCCTGCGCGAGCAACAGTCGATCGGCATGCGAAATATTGTCGACCGGCTGGACCTGAGACGCGCCCTTGCCGATGAAGGCACGTTGCAGAAACTCAAGGTGGCTGGCTTTCGCGGGCAGAATCCGCTGACGCGTTTCCTTTTCTTCCGTCTGGTCCTGCCCTTTATCGGCTTTGCGCTGGCCGCGATGTATCTGTTCGTGCTCGGAGGATTGCCGGAGCAGCCGCCTCTCATCAAACTGTTTGTCTGCGTCGTCGTCGCCTATGCGGGTTTTTACGCGCCGGTGCTTTACGTCAACAACCGCGCCACTAAGCGCAAGCAGTCGATCCAAATGGCGTGGCCGGACGCGCTCGATCTGATGCTGATCTGCGTCGAATCAGGCATGTCGGTTGAGGCGGCGTTTCGCAAGGTCGCGGACGAGATCGGCGCGCAATCGGTGGCGCTTGCCGAAGAGTTCATCCTGACCAATGCCGAACTTTCCTACTTGCAGGAACGCAAGCAGGCTTACGAGAACCTTGCAAGTCGCACCGGCCTGGAATCGGTCAAGTCGGTGTCGCAGGCGCTGGTCCAGGCTGAGCGCTACGGCACGCCGGTGGCGCATGCGCTGCGCGTGCTTGCCAGTGAAAGCCGCGACATGCGCATGAACGCCGCCGAGAAGAAGGCCGCGGCCTTGCCACCGAAGCTCACCGTGCCGATGATCCTGTTCTTCCTGCCGGTGCTGTTCGCCATCATTCTGGGTCCTGCAGGCATCCAGGTGAGCCAGCGCGGCATCTTCGGCGCCCCGTCGACATCCAGCGGCCAATAGCCTCGCCAAGGCGACAATACACGCAAAATCCGCGGTGCTGATGCACCGCGGCTTTGGAATTTCCGGCATGTCGACGAGTTGAGGGACTGGCCGGCAAAGCCGGCGCGGTCAGTTGGTGGCAGGCTTCGCCTTGTCCTGGTCCTTGAGCTGGCTCCAGGCGTTCTGCTGGGCGAGCATCTGGCGAAGGTAAGCCACGTTCGCTTGCGCCTGTTCGGCCGAGAGCTCCTGCGAAGCGATTTTCTCGGCTTCGTCGAAACGACCCTGCAGGCCGACGACCAACGCCAGGTTCTGGCGGACGCGGCTGTCGGCGTTCGGCTGCTGGGCGGCCGAGCGCATATAGGTTTCGGCCGTGCGCAGGTCACCTTCCAGCACATAGGACATGCCGAGATTTGAAAGGATCGAAGGTTCGTTCGGCTTGAGGTCCAGCGCCTTGCGATAATCCTGGCGCGCCTCGTCTCTCTGGCCAAGCTGGTCGAGAATCGCGGCTTCCGCCGACACCAGTTTCCAGTCCGGATATTCCGGCGTCTGCGCGCGGCGCACGGCGTCGAGCGCCGGCTCGAACTGGCCGTTGGCGGCGAGCGCCTTGCCATAGGCGGCAAGCACGTCGCGGTCTTTCGGCAAGGCGATCGCCAGCTTGCGCATCACGGCGAGCGACTGGTCGGCGTCGCCATCCATTTGCAGCGCCGCCGCGTAATTCGTCGCGATCCGCTTGTCGTTGGGGTTTTTGGCGTAGGACTGACCGAGCGCTGCTGTCGCATTGTGCAACTCGCTGGCCGACATGGTTTCCAGTGGTTTGCCGCTGGAGCGCGAGATGGAACCGGTCGTCAACTTGCTGGTTCCGCAGCCGGCGACGCTGGCCGCAAGCGCCATCATAAACGCCGTGGTGATCAGCCGCTTTCCCGTGGCGTTCATCTTGCGGTTGGTCGGCATCTGCACCAGGCCTCTATTCATAGACGTGGCCATTACGTGGCCATCTTCCCTCCCGCAGAAATATTCTGTTAACCCTAACGGACAGTTAAGAAGCGCCGACTCGAACGCCGGAGACCATCGAATGCCTGTCGAACTCGTCGAGAGAAAACTGAAGACCGCGCTGCCGGTCCATCTGGTGGCGAAGGATAGGCTGGATGCGGCAGGTCTTCCGCCATCCACGATCGCCTGGGCCAGGGCCAACGGCTTTTCCGGTGAGGCAGGCAGGACACTGGCCGTGCCCAGCGAAAACGGCGCGCTGGCCGGAGCCCTGTTCGGCCTCGGCGATGGTGAAAGCGCGCTTGCCCTCGGCGCGTTGGCGCGAGCCTTGCCGGAGGGCGACTGGCATTTCGTGTCCACATTGGCCGAGCCGGACCTTGCGGCAATAGCGCTGGTTCTCAGTGGTTATGTCTTCACCCGCTACGGCAAGAAGCCCGGCAAGGCGCTGCGTTTTTCGCTGCCGTCCGGCGCTGAAGCGGCTTATGTTCGTCGTATCGCCGATGGCGTTTTCCTGACGCGCGATCTGGTCAATACGCCGACCAGCGATATGGGGCCGGACGATTTGGAGGCGGCTGTCCGGACCTTGGCCAAAAAGCACAAGGCCGAAGTGTCGGTGACCAAGGGCGACGATCTGCTCAAGAAGAATTTCCCGATGATCCATGCGGTCGGCCGCGCATCGGTCGGCGCGCCGCGCCTGATCGACATGATTTGGGGGCCGAAGAACGCCCCGAAGGTGACGCTGGTCGGCAAGGGCGTCTGCTTCGACACGGGCGGTCTCGACATCAAGCCCTCCTCGGGCATGCTCTTGATGAAGAAGGACATGGGTGGCGCCGCCAACGTATTGGGCCTTGCCTCCATGATCATGGCCGCTGGCCTGAAGATCCGGCTGCGTGTGCTGATCCCGGCGGTCGAGAATTCGATCGCCGGCAACGCCTTCCGGCCCGGCGACGTGCTGGCGAGCCGCAAGGGCATCACCGTCGAGGTCGGCAACACCGATGCCGAGGGACGGCTGGTGCTGGCGGATGCCTTGGCGCTGGCCGACGACGACGAGCCGCAACTGCTGATCGACATGGCGACCCTGACGGGGGCTGCTCGCGTCGCGCTCGGTCCCGACCTTCCGCCCTTCTACACTGGCGATGAAGCGCTGGCGTCCGAACTGGCGGCGGCTTCCGCCGCGGTCGAGGATCCGCTATGGCGCATGCCGCTGTGGAAGCCCTATGACGCAAAGCTGTCGTCGAAGATCGCCGACATCAACAACGTCACGTCTGACGGGTTCGCCGGCTCGATCACGGCGGCGCTGTTCCTGAAGCGCTTCGTCGAGAAGAGCGCCGGCTGGGCGCATTTCGACATCTTCGCCTGGAACCCGTCCGATCGTCCGTACGGTCTCGCCGGCGGTGAGGCGCAAGGCATCCGGGCGCTGGAAAGGGTCATCTCGAAACGCTACGCCTGACGGTTGCTGTCCGACAGGAAATTCTCGAGACTGAAACGGAACCGAAACAATTTGCCGTCATGTTGGCCGGATGTCGATTTCCATGCGCCCGAGCCAGGCCTTGCGACTGTGGCAGCAGGTGATGCTGTCCCAGGTGCGCGACGATACGCCGGACCTTACCATGCGCCAGACGGCGATCCTGTTCACCATCTATCTCGACCCGCCGCCGCACACGGTGCGCGGGCTCGCTGCCCGGCTCAATGTCACCAAGCCGGTGATTACCCGCGCGCTCGACACAATGGGCGCGCTGAAGCTGGTTTCGCGCCATCGCGACGAGCTCGACAAGCGCAACGTGCTGGTCAAGCGCACTGTCGAAGGTGCTCTCTTTGTCGAGCGCTTCGGCGATGTTATCATCGCCAGAGCCCAGGAATTGCCCATCTGACCGAGTTGCCGATTTGAACGAGTTGCCGATTTGACCGCCAGGGATGCCCGCCTCCACGCCTTCCGTTCCGATCTCGCTGATGTCAGGCTGAAAGGCGAGGTCGCCGCCGATCGCTTCGTCGCCGGACGGCCAGCGCGTATATCAGCTTCAGTGGCCGATATCCGCAAGGCGCCGCGCCCGGATGCCGGAGTCGACACGCAGCTTCTGTTCGGCGACGACGTCCTCGTCTTCGAGGACGTTGAGGGCTGGGCCTGGATCCAGGCCGAGCGCGATGGCTATGTCGGCTATGTCGCCGACACCGTGCTGGGGGCGCGAGGCCATACGCCCACCCATGTCGTCTCGGTGCCGCGCACCTTCCTTTATCCCGGACCGGATTTGCGGTTTCCGTCGAACGGACAGCTCTCGATGGGATCGGCGGTAACGGTGACGGGCGCGGCTGAAACACGCGGTACGCACTATGCGCTGCTGCCATCCGGCGAGGCGGTCATATCGGGCCATTTGCGGCCCTTGAACAAACCAGCTGCCGACTATGTCGCGGTCGCGGAAACCTTTCTCGGCACACCCTATCTGTGGGGCGGCGCCTCCGGCTTCGGCATCGATTGTTCCGGCCTCGTGCAACTGGCGATGCACATGGCCGGCAGGCAAGTGCTGCGCGACACCGACATGCAGGCGGCGACCATCGGTGAGCCGCTCGACCCGGCCCGGGATTCTGCCGGGTTGCGGCGCGGCGACCTGGTGTTTTGGAAAGGCCATGTCGCTGTTATGACCGACCCAGAAACGATGATCCATGCCAACGGCCACACCATGCTGGTCTCGCGTGAAGGGTTCAGAGAAGCCGTCGCCCGCATCGGCTATCTCTATGGCGGCCCGACGGGGTTTCGGCGGCCTTAGGGGCATCCCTTACCTCTCCCCCTGTGGGAGAGGTCGGATTGCCCCGATTTGTCCTTCACAAATCGGTTGGCAATCCGGGTGAGGGGTAAGTTGGCGCCAAGCTGGAACACCCCTCATCCGTCTTGCCGCTTCGCGGCAATCCACCTTCTCCCACACGGGGAGAAGGTGGAGAGGCGCTCGATCACCTTTTGTTCCGATTCTTCTTGGCGATTGCGCGCCGCCGCGCTACCTCTGGCGCGTGACAGAGCAGCCGCGCCTTGCCGAACAGAATGCCGCCGTGCACTTGCCCGAGCCATTCCTCAGATGGTTTTCGCAAAAGGGCTGGTCGCCGCGTGCCCATCAGATCGAATTGCTGGCGACTGCCCAAGCCGGGCAGTCGGTGCTGCTGATCGCACCGACCGGCGCCGGCAAGACGCTGGCAGGGTTCCTGCCGTCGCTGACCGAGTTGGCAGGTCGGCCAAGGAAGAAACCGGGGCAGGCGCGTCGCGGCATCCACACGCTCTACATCTCGCCGCTGAAGGCGCTGGCCGTCGACATCGAGCGCAATCTCGGCAAGCCGGTCGAAGAAATCGGTCTGCCTATCACGATCGAGACACGCACCGGCGACACGCCCGCCCACAAGCGCCAGCGGCAGAAGCTGGCGCCACCCGACATTCTCCTGACCACGCCCGAGCAACTGGCGTTGCTGATCGCGGCGCCCGACGCCAGGCGCTTCTTCGAGGACCTGCATTATGTCGTGCTCGACGAACTGCATTCGCTGGTGACGTCAAAACGCGGGCATCTCCTGTCGCTCGGTCTGGCCCGGCTGCGATCCTTTGTTCCGGGCTTGCAGACGATCGGCCTGTCCGCGACGGTGGCCGAGCCCGATGAATTGCGGCGCTGGCTGGTCAGCCAGAACCCACCCGGCGGCATGGCTGAGTTGATCGTCGTGACGGGCGGCGCCAAGCCCGAGATCTCCATTCTCGACTCGGAGGAGCGTGTGCCGTGGGCCGGACATTCGGCCCGCTACGCAACGCCGGAGATCTATAGCGAGATCAAGCGACACAAGACGACCCTGCTGTTTGTCAACACACGCAGCCAGGCCGAGCTGCTGTTCCAGGAGTTGTGGCGGGTCAATGAAGACACATTACCGATCGCCCTGCATCACGGCTCGCTCGATGTCGCCCAGCGCCGGCGCGTCGAAAAAGCCATGGGCGAGAATGCCTTGCGCGCCATCGTCGCCACTTCGACGCTCGACCTCGGCATCGACTGGGGCGATGTCGACCTGGTCGTCCATGTCGGCGCACCGAAGGGTGCGAGCCGGCTGGCGCAGCGCATCGGCCGCGCCAATCACCGCATGGATGAGCCGTCCAAGGCGATCCTGATTCCGGCCAACCGCTTTGAGGTGCTGGAATGCCGGGCGGCGCTCGACGCCAATTATCTCGGCGCCCAGGACACGCCGCCGCTGGTCAACGGCGGGCTCGACGTGCTGGCGCAGCATGTGCTTGGTTGCGCCTGCGGTGCGCCATTCCATGCCAATGCGCTTTTTGAGGAGGTAAGAGCAGCCGCGCCCTATGCCGAACTCGATCGGCCGACATTCGACCGCGTCATCGATTTCGTCGCCACCGGCGGCTATGCGCTGAAGAACTATGAGCGCTACGCCCGTATCCGCCTGAACAAGGACGGGCTGTGGCGCGTGTCCAATCCTCGGGTTGCTCAGCAGTATCGGTTGAATGTCGGCACCATCATCGAGGTGCCGGCGCTCAACGTGCGTTATATCAAGGCCGGCAGCAAGGGCTCTGCCTCGCGCGGCGGTCGCGTCCTCGGCAAGATCGAGGAGGCGTTCCTTGAAACGCTGACGCATGGCGACACGTTCATGTTTGCCGGCAAAGTACTGCGCTTCGAGGGCATCCGCGAGAATGAGTGCTTCGTATCGAATGCACCCGGCAGCGACGCCAAGGTGCCATATTATGGCGGCGGCAAATTCCCGCTTTCGACCTACCTCGCTGAGCAGGTCCGCATCATGCTGGATGACCCGCAGCGCTGGAAGAAGCTGCCGGAACAGGTGGCCGACTGGCTACGTTTCCAGGCCGACAAATCGGTACTGCCGAAACGCGATGACCTGCTGATCGAGACCTTTCCGCGCGGCAACCGGCACTACCTGGTGGCCTATCCGTTCGAGGGCAGGCTGGCGCACCAGACGCTCGGCATGCTGCTCACCCGCCGTCTCGACAGGGCGGGCGCCAGGCCGCTCGGCTTCGTCGCCACCGACTATGCACTTGCCATATGGTCGCTGGCCGATATGGGCAGGATGTTCCGGGCGAAGAAGCCTTCGCTCAGTGAACTTTTCGACCAAGACATGCTGGGCGACGATCTCGAAGCCTGGCTGGCCGGCAGCTGGCTCTTGAAGCGCACCTTCCGCAACTGCGCGCTGATCTCGGGGCTGATCGAAAAACGCCATCCGGGCCAGGAGAAAAGCGGCCGCCAGGTCACTGTGTCGACCGACCTCATTTACGACGTTCTGCGCAGCCATGAGCCGGACCACATCCTGCTGCAGGCGACGCGTGCCGATGCGGCCACCGGTCTGCTGGATGTCAGCAGACTTGCCGAGATGCTCTCGCGCATCCAGGGACGAATCGTGCATAAGAACCTCGAACAGATCTCGCCGCTCGCCGTGCCGATCATGCTCGAGATCGGCAAGATGCCGGTGCATGGCGAGGCCGATGATACACTGCTGATGGATGCGGCAACGCTGGTCGAGGAAGCCATGGGGACGAAATGACGCGCGCGCTGGCCATGCCTGCACCCCTGGCGGATGCCGATTTTATCGGCATCGCCGGCGAGCGCGCGATCTGCGATCGGCGCGGCGTGCTCTACTTTCCCGAGCTGAAATTGCTGGCGGTGTCGGATCTGCATCTGGAAAAGGGATCGTCGCTAGCACGGCGCGGTACGTTGATCCCGCCTTATGATACCGGTGCGACGTTGTTGCGGCTGCAGGCGGTGATATCAGACTACCAGCCGGCGATCGTCATCAGCCTCGGCGACAGCTTTCATGATGGCGGCGGCGCGTCGCGCATGCACTCAAGCTTTCGCGAGCGGCTGGAAGGACTGATGGCCGGCCGCGACTGGTTCTGGGTTGCCGGCAACCATGACCCGGACGCGCCGGCCGACTTGCCCGGCGAGACGGTGCGCGAGCTGGCCATAGGCTCTCTGCTGTTCCGGCATGAACCTTCGGCAGTGAGAGTGGAAGGCGAGATCGCCGGCCATCTGCATCCGTGCGCCCGCATCGTGCAGCGCGGCCGCTCGGTGCGGCGGCGCTGCTTTGCCGGCGATGGCGGCCGCATGATCATGCCGGCCTTCGGCGCCTATACCGGCTCGCTCAATGTGCTCGACCGCGCCTATGCCGGGCTGTTCCGCCGCGAAACGCTGATGGCCTATATGCTCGGCACGGAGCGCATCTTCGCGATTTCCCGCTCAATGCTGAGGCCCGGCTGAGACCGCTACCGGCCGTAGTACAAGGTGACGGTGTGCTTCGCCTCGGCGAAAAACAGCCAGCGTTCGACCAGCATGCCGGCGAATTGAGCGATTGCGGCGAGCGCCGACAGCACCGCCGCATAGGGCCATGGCAAGGCGAACGCGGCAATCAGCAGTAAGGCGGGCAGCGCGAAGGCCAGCACTTGTGTGATCTGACGCAGCCGCGCCTTGTGCTTGCGTGCGATGCGAAAGCCCATCTCCTTGAGCAGGTAATTCTCCTCGGTGTGCGGCCATTCCAGCGACCGCACCGTGCCGCCGACAAGGCCGGTCGCGGTGTTGGCATTGGTCGGGATTTCCAGCCTGTCATTGTATCGCCAGGTTGCCAGCTTCCAGCCCCAGCCGAGCACGGTCAGCAGCACGCAACCTGCCAGCACGATGATCGAGCCGATGGCGAAACCCTGCAGCAGCGCGTTGAGCAGCACGCTGCCGCTCATCGCCGAAAAGATCAAATAACCAGGCAGGGTGAAGCGGCTGTGCCATTGAGCGATCGGCTTGAGCGACGCATAGATCATGCCGGTGGTGCAGACGGTGACGACCGCGCCGATGGCAGCCAGCAGCCCAGCGACAGCCACCCAGCCGTTCGTACGGCCGAGGAACACCCACCCGATGGCGAAAAACCCCGCCGGTACGAAGGTCGCAACCGACGCGACGCCTTCGCGCGACAGCCATGAGCTGCGCCATTGCGAGAAGGCGCGCCAGGCGCGTTCGGGCCGGCCGAGATGGCCGGCCGATGACAGCAGGCCGGCCGAGATCAGGCCGAGCGCCAGCCCCATACTGACCAAACCGAGCCAGAAATTGGGCGGGACGAACCCCAGTCCGGCCAGCGCGCCAAGCAGCGCGAGCAGGCCGTAGCCGGCGCCCGTGGCGGTGGTGAAAAAGACGACGGAGAAAGCTGGATGCATGAGGTCGGTTGCTGGTCAGTGCGAAAGCATGCGCTCGACCCAGCCAAGGAAACCGCCTTCGGCCCGCACCGGTTCGAGCGCCCGTGCCGGCACCGATGCGGCGCGTGTGGTATGGGCGCGCGGCGGCAAATATTTGTTGGTCGGGTGATAGCCGAGTTCGGGCATCAGATCGACGCCGCCACGTTCGGCCACCAATAGCGAGATCGCCGACGCCGGGTCGCCGAGATCGCCGAAATGCCGCGCGCTGGTTGGGCAGGCGGCTACGCAGGCCGGCACTCGGTCTTCTTCAGCCAGATTGTCGTTGTAGATGCGGTCAACACACAGCGTGCATTTCTTCATGACGCCGACATCGGTGTCGAATTCGCGCGCGCCATAAGGGCAGGCCCAGCTGCATAATTTGCAGCCGATGCACTTGTCCTCGTCGACCAGCACGATGCCGTCCGAGGCCCGCTTGTAGGAGGCTCCGGTCGGGCAGACGGTGACGCAGGCCGGTGTCTCGCAATGCAGGCAGGAGCGTGGGAAATTGACCGTTCGCCCACCCATCTCGGTCATGTGCTCGTAGCTGTGCACGCGGTTGAACCAGACCCCGTCGGCGTCGCCGCCATAAGGATCGATGTCGGTCAGCGGCGCCATGTGGCCGCCGGTGTTCCATTCCTTGCAGGCGGTGACGCAGGCCTGACAGCCGACACAGGTGTCGAGATCGATGACGAGGCCGAGCTTCTTGTCGGTTTGGGCGGGAAGGCAGGTCATGATCTGGAAGCTTCTCTTTCCCGGCGAAACTCGGCGCCGAAACTTAGCTTGTCGGGCGAGGGTTCGAAATGCGGCGGTTGCCGGAACCGCTCGAACTGCGGCTCGGTGAAGCCGGCTTCCTCGGCCGCGCATTTGACGATGCGGACGCGCAGGTCGAACCAGGCCGCCTGGCCGGTCACTGGATCGGAATTCGAATAGCGCCTGCCATTGGCATCGGCAGAAGTCTGGTCGCCGATGATATGGTTGAGCAGGAAGCCACGATTGGATTCAGCGGCGTCGTCCTTCAGCCCCCAGCTGCCGCGCCGCTTGCCGATCGCGTTCCAGGTCCAGACCGTATCCGCGTTGACGCCGTCGACCAGCTTGATCTGTCCCTTGACCTTGCCGTTGATGCTCTCGATCCAAACCCAGTCGTCGTCGACAAGGCCGAGGCCGGCGGCGGTCCGGTTGTGCACGAACAGCCGGTTCTGGCTGGTGATCTGCCTGAGCCAGGCGTTCTGCGAGCCCCAGGAATGATACATGTGCATTGGCCGCTGCGTCAGCGCATGCAGCGGATAGATCTGCGTGTCGACAGCCGCTTCCTCGAAGGGCGCGTACCAGAACGGCAGCGGGTCCATATAGGTCTCGATGCGGCTGCGCTCCGTCTCCGGCGGCAGCACCCGCCCATGGCCGCGCGCGGCGAGGCGAAACCGCTGGATCGGCTCCGAATAGAGCTGGAAGACGATCGGCTCGGCTTTCGGGATGAAGCCCATGTTCTCGGCGAAGTCGAGATAGGAGCGGTTGGCCATCTTGTAGTAGCGCTGGTCGTCCGCAAAATCATGGTGCCAGAAGCCGCCATTGTCGATGTAGCGCTGCAGCTGGTCGGGATTGGCCTCGCCCTTGCCGGTCAAGGTTCCGTCCTTGCCGCGCCAGCCGGCGAGCGGGCCGATGCCCGGCGTGCGCTGGTGATTGACGATGTAATCGGCGTAATCGCGGTATTTGGCCGAGCCGTCGTCATCGACGAAGCCGGGCAGGCCAAGCCGCGCGCCGAGCTCGATCAGCACCGTCTGGAACGGGCGGACGTCGCGGTCTGGCTCGACGACGGGATGGCGGATGGCGTCACCCGGCCCGTCGGCATGGCTGATTGGCCGGTCGAGCAGGCTGATGCAGTCATGCCTTTCGAGATACGTGGTGTCGGGAAGCACGAGATCGGCGAACGGCACGGTCTCGGAATAATAGGCGTCGGAATAGATGATGAAGGGGATCTTGTAGTTTCCGGCCTCGTCGCTGTCGGTCAGCATCGCCATCGTCTCGACGGTGTTCATCGACGAGTTCCAGGCCATGTTGGACATGTACATCATCAGCGTGTCGATCTTGTAGGGGTCGCCGGCCCAGGCGTTGCGGATGACCGTGTGCATAAGGCCGTGCGCGGCAAGCGGTGCATCCCAAGAATAGGCCTTGTCGATACGAACAGGCGTGCCTGCGTCGTCGACCAGCAGATCGTCCGGTCCGCAGACGAAGCCGAGCGGCATGCCTTCAAGCGGCGTCATCGGCCTGACGTCCTTGCCCGCCGGCTTCGGCCCCGGCGGCGCCGACCGGGGATAGGGCGGCTTGAAGCGAAACCCGCCCGGAACGTCCACCGTGCCGAGAAGCACTTGGAGCAGGTGGATGGCGCGGCAGGTATGAAACCCGTTCGAATGGGCCGAGATGCCGCGCATCGCATGCATCGACACCGGCCGGCCCTTGATCGTCTCGTGCCGGCGGCCGGCCCAGTCGGTCCACGCCACCGGCAGTTCGATTGCTTGCTCGAAGGCGACATGCGCCAGTTCGGCGGCGATCCGACGAATGGTGTCGCCTGAAACGCCGCAGCGTTCGGCAACCGCATCGGGAGAATAGCTCTCGTGCAGATAGCGGTCGGCGATGAGCTGGAAGACCGGCACGCAGCGGCGGCCGTCGATCGTGAAGTTGCCGGTCAGCGCCGGCTTTGCATCGGCATCTGTGGCGTTGACGGGCGTCTTCGCTACCCTGTCCCAAGCCAGCGGATCGCCGTCGCTGTCGCGCGCGAACAGCCCGTCATCGGGCGCGCCTGGATCCTGGATGACGAGGACATGGGCGTTGGTGTAACGCAGCAAATAATCGAGATCGACGCGGCCGGCCCGCAGCAGCTCGTGGATGAGGGCAAACACGAACAGGCCATCGGTGCCGGGCCGGATGCCGATCCAGTCATCGGCGATGGCGTTGTAGCCGGTGCGGCACGGATTGATCGAGACCACCTTGGCACCGCGCGCTTTGAGCTTGCCGAGGCCGATCTTGATCGGATTGGAATCATGGTCTTCGGCAACGCCGAACAGCATGAAGTATCTGGTGTTGTCCCAGTCGGGTTCGCCGAACTCCCAGAACGAGCCGCCGATCGTATAGAGCCCGCCGGCCGCCATATTGACCGAGCAGAACCCGCCATGGGCGGCGAAATTCGGCGTGCCGAAATGGCTCGCCCACCAGCCGGTCAAGGATTGCGACTGGTCGCGCCCGGTGAAGAAGGCGAGTTTCTTCGGATCGGTCCGGCGGATTTTCGAAAGCCGTTCCGTCGCGATCGAGAACGCTTCCTCCCACTCGATTTCACGGAATTCTCCCGAGCCGCGCGGACCTGTACGCAGCAATGGTTTCTTCAACCGGGCCGGACTGTAGTGCTGCATGATGCCGGCGCTGCCCTTGCCGCACAGCACGCCGCGATTGACCGGATGGTCCTTGTTACCATTGATGTAGCGGACCTTGCCGTCCTTGATGTGGACGTCGATGCCGCAGCGGCAGGCGCACATATAGCAAGTGGTCTTGGCGATGCTGTCGGAGACATCAGGCGAAGTGTCGACGCCATCGCCTTCGTCGGGCGCGCGCGTGTCGGCAAGCGGCCGTTGCGACGGTGCGGAATTGGCGCCGCGCGGCGGTCCGTTCGTCATGATCTACTTTTGCGGTCCGAGTGTTTGGCTCGCGTTTTTGGCCCGGGGCCGCGCATGTAATGCTCTTCCGGATGATAGCTGTCGCCGGTGAGCCGCCGCCGGAGGCCGCGCGTCCAATGGGCAAACAGGGATTTGAATCGCCCGATCACTTTCTGCCCTTTGCGGGTTGGCCGCGATACTTTTCCAGCTTCGCCCAAAAACTTAGAACAAAATGATCGATCCGTCTAACAAGTTGCTCTTGTAATTCCAATCGAATTTGTTTCTTAATTCACTCATGACCCTGGACCAATTGCGGATCTTCGTTGCTGTCGCCGAACGGGGGCACATGACAAAGGCCGCCGAGTTGCTGGGCATTTCCCAGTCGGCGGCATCGGCCGCCATCCGTTCGCTCGAACAGCAGCACGGCGTCCAGCTGTTCAACCGGGTCGGCCGCAACATCGAGCTGGCGCAGACCGGGCGCCGGTTCCTGCCCGAAGCCAAGGCCGTGCTCGAACGGGCGGCTGCCGCCCACAACGTGCTGGAGCACGTCTCGCAGACGATTACCGGCAGCCTTTCGATCGCCGCCAGCCAAACTATCGCCAGCTACTGGCTGCCGCGCCGGCTGGCCTCTTTCCACGAGGCCTATCCCGCCGTTAGGCTGAGCGTGACCATCGGCAACACCAGACAGGTCGAGACCAATGTCTTGGACGGCACGGCGGATTTTGGCCTGGTCGAGGGGCGAACCGAGTCAGACATATTGCGGCGCGCCAAGGTCGATGTGGATCGCCTGATGCTGGTCGTGGCGCATTCTCATCCTGAGATCGCTGAAGTCTCGCGCGGGCATCCCGATATCAGGGAGCTCCGCTGGATCATCAGGGAAGGCGGGTCGGGCACCCGCGAGGTGCTGGAAGATCTTGCCCGCCGCGAGGGGATTTCGTTCGCGGACCTCAGGATATTCCTGGTGCTGCCGAGCAACGAGGCGGTCCGCCAAGCGGTCGAGGCCGGCGCCGGCGCCACCATCATTTCGGAGCTCGTCGTGGCCCGCGCGGTCGCCGAAGGTAGCCTGCGGTCCGTGCCGATCGATCTGCCGAAGCGCGATTTCGCGATGATCACGCATCGTGACCGGCAGGCAAGTCTGGCCCAAATGGCGCTCAAGGCGCATCTGGGCGAGAAGGCCGGCGAGACCGTCCGGGGGTAAGCTGGATCAGCCGAATTTCCGCTGCGCGTCGAGCGCCAGCCCAAGCCCGACCGAGCCGAACATGTCGCCTTCGATGACGGACGCCTGCGGCACCAAGGCTAATATCTGTTGCTTTGCCAGCGGGATGGCGGTCGATCCGCCGGTCAGGAACACCGCGGTGATGTCGGACGGTTTCACCTGCGCGTCGCGGATGGTCTCACCGACCGTCGCGGCAACCCGTTCGATGTCCCTGGCGATCGTGGCCTCAAGACCGTCGCGCGAAATTTCTGCCGTGAATTCTACCCCCGTCAGCGCGACCACGACATCGGCGGACAATTGCTCCGTCAGCTCGATCTTGGCCTTTTCGACCAAAGCGGCCAGCGCATGCCCGTAACGATGCTCGACGATATGGATGAAACGGTCGACTAGGTCGGCGCGTTCAGCCTCGTAGCGGATCTGGCGCAGATGCGTCATCGCCCGGGCGGTGTAGACCAGATTGATGCGCTGCCATGTCGCCAGATCGATGAAGTAGCTGGCCGGCAAGTTGCGCTTGCCGTCCTTGGTCGGCGAGAGATAGCCGAGCTGCGGCATCACATGGACGATGCTCAGCAGCCGGTCGAAGTCGGTGCCGCCGATGTGGATGCCTCGGCTCGCCAGAATGTCGTCCTTGCGATCGAGGGAGCGGGCGCGCTGCGGCGAGACCCGCACGATCGAGAAGTCGGAAGTGCCGCCGCCCATGTCGACGATCAGCGCCAGTTCTTCCCGCGTGACCTTCTGCTCGTAGTCGAGCGCCGCCGCGATCGGCTCGAACTGAAATGCAATATGCTTGAAGCCCTGGGCGCGCGCCGCGTTTTCGAGTTCGCCTTCGGCCTTGGCATCGGCCTCGGCATCGTCGTCGACGAATTGCACCGGCCGGCCGAGCACCACGCTCTCGACCACGTCGCCGGCATCCTCTTCCAGCCCTTTCCTGAGATGGCCGACGAACAGACCGATGATCTCGGTAAAGGCGATCGACCGTGCCTTGATCCGCGTCTTTTCATGGACAAGCGAACTGCCGAGCACGCTCTTCAGCGAGCGCATCAGGCGACCTTCGATGCTGTCGGTATAGTTGGCGATGGCGCTGCGCCCGAAATAGGTGCGGTTGTCCTCGAAGTTGAAGAACACGGCGCTGGGCAGCGTGACCTGGCCGTCTTCCAGGGCCACAAGCCGCGGCTGCCCGTTTCTGACCACGCCCACGGTGGAATTTGACGTGCCGAAATCGATACCGCCGAATGCTGGTCGCATCGCAAGATCCTGTATTCTTGATTTGGGGAGCGACAGCTCGCGCTTCGGCCGAGCCGGGGAACGCGGTCTAACCCATGAAGCTCGAAAGGGGAACCGTCTTTCGGAAAAGATCAGTCCTTCCGGAAGACGAGCCTTCCGAGCCAGCCGGTCAGCATGGCCAGCGACACGGCGAAGATGCCGTAGAGGAAGGAATAGTCGTGGGCCACGCGGAAGATCGACTGTTCGAAACCGGACTTGCGGATTTCGAGCTGGGCGGAGCTTTCCTTGATGAACAAGCCGCTCTTGAACAGGAACGCACGGGCCTTGTGGGTGCCGACCGGAACATTGGGGGCGAGCCTGACGGTGGCCCGGAACAGGTTCTGCGACAGGAACTGCACGCCGCCGACATTCTCGCTGTAGAGGCCGGTTGCCGTTTTGCGCTCGCGCAGCGCCGCGGTGAATTCCTCGATCGTCGCCGGGCTGTCGTCGTCATCGGCCGGTTGCATATAGAGGTTGGCGGCGCCGAGCGACAGTTGCTTGTAGCTGTTGGGGTCGGTGACGTCCTGCAGCGGTCGCGTCGTCGCCACCGAATAGGACACCGGCACATTCTCGAAGGTCTCGGACTCCAGATTGATCCAGATGCCGAGCACCCGGTCCTTGCGGCGCACGACGACCGGCCGGGCCGGCCCTTCCAGCACGACGATGATGTCGTAGCGACCTTGGCGCGCGACAAGCGGGTCGGCATTTTCCAATGAGCCGAAGATGGTGAGGTCGGCACCGGAAAAGCCGGCGGTGATCGAGACATGGTCGGTGGACAGGCCGATCTGGATGTTTTCGGCAGCCGGCGTCTGCGCTTCTCCCGGTGACACGGCAGCGAACAGCGACAGCGAGGCAACGGCCAAGAACGCCCTCAAGCCGGCCATCAGGTCAGACCCACGCCAGACAGGGAATAGAGGTTGGGCGGTGTCACGAACAGATCGATGGCGAGCCGGATGGCGACCGCCAGCACCAGCAGTGCCAGCAGCGCCCTGAGCTGCTCGCCACGCAGCCTTTGACCAGCCTTGGCGCCATATTGCGCGCCGGCGACGCCGCCCGCCATCAACAGGAAGGCGAGCATGACGTCGACCGTCTGGTTGGTGGTGGCATGCACCAGCGTGGTGTAGGCCGAGGTGAAGATGATCTGGAACAGCGAGGTGCCGATGACGACGTTGGTCGGCACTTTCAAGAGATAGATCAGCGCCGGAACCATGATGAAGCCGCCGCCGACGCCCATGATCGACGACAGGAAGCCGATGCCGGCGCCGAGGCCGAGCACTGGGATAACGCTGACGAAAAGCTTCGAGGCCCTGAACCGCATCTTCAGCGGCAAGCGGTGGATCCAGTTGTGCTGGCCGGATTTCTTCAGCACCGGCGCGGCACCACTGCGGGTGGCGCGCAGCGCATTGACGCTCTCGACCAGCATCAGCCCGCCGACGGTGCCAAGCAGCACGACGTAGAGTAGCGAGATGAACAGGTCGAGCTGGCCGAGCCGGCGCAAGAAGCCAAAGACAAAGATGCCGCCGGTTGAGCCGACGATACCGCCTGCCAAAAGCACTCCGCCAAGCTTGAAGTCGAGCGTGCCGCGCTTCACGTGCGACAATGCGCCGGAGAAGGAGGAGGCGATGACCTGGTTGGCGCCGGTGGCGACCGCGATCGCCGGTGGTATGTTGTAGAAGATCAGAAGCGGCGTGATGAGGAAGCCGCCGCCCACTCCGAACATGCCCGATAGAAAGCCCACCGCCGCGCCCATGGCCAGCAGCACGAAGACGTTGACGGAAATTTCCGCGATCGGGAGATAGATGCCCACCCGTCAGTCTCGATCAGTTTGCCTCTCGGTGAATGCAACCGTTGCGGGCATTTTTGCGCCAAAAAGCTAAATTGTTATTGCGCCGGCAGGACGGCGAAGTCAAACCCCGCCGTACAGCCGAAACAAAAAACAACTCAATCAGTTAACAGGCAAATGTGTGGCAAAGGCATCGTGTAAACGACGCATCTGCCGTTATTTGCGCGCAAGCAGCGCCTTGACCAGCTTTTCGTCGACCGTGCCGGTCGCCGTCATGTCGTTGTCGGTCTGGAAAGCCATGATGGCATTCTTGGTCTTCAGGCCCATCAAGCCATCGGGGTTGCCGGCTTCATAGCCATTCTTGTTGAGAATGCGCTGGATGTTCTGAACGGCCTTCTTCATGTCGACGCTGGCGGTCGTCTGCGGCGTGCCGTCCTGCCACGATTCAGGAATGTCGGCCGAATTGGCCGCCGGATCGAGCGGTTTCGCCTTCCACATTTCGGTGGCGGCGCGTGCGCGTTCGAGCTGCTCGGGCCTGAGCGCCTTGGCGATCTCATCGCGCTTTGCCGCCGCATCCTTGTCGCCGGTCTTGGCGACGAGCGCGAACCATTTGTAGGATTCCTCGAGATTCTGTTTCATGCCGACGCCCTTCGCCGCCAGGATGCCGAGATTGAACTGGCTGTCCTTGACGCCGAGATCGGCGGCGGCCTGGAACCAGTGCGCGGCCGATTCATTGTCGGTCACGCCGTCGGCCGCCATGGCAAAGAGCACGGCGAGATTGTGCATGGCGCTGGCGTTGCCCTGCTCCGCCGCGAGCTGGTACCAGGTCTTCGCCTTCTTGACGTCGCGCGCGACGCCGGTGCCCTTCTCATAGAAGTTGCCAATGCGGTATTCCGCCGGTGCGAAGCCGAGCTCGGCGGCCTTCTCATACCATTTGGCGGCCGCTGCCATGTCTTGCTTGACGCCGCTCGATTCGGCGTAGCGCGAGCCGATCTCGAACAACGCCTTGGCATCGCCGCCGGCCGCTGCGTCACGCAATGCAGCCGGACCGGCATCGGCCGGGATGTCGATCTTGGCAGTGGCTGCCGCAATCGAAGCATCTGCGGGCATAACCGTGCCGGTCATGTCCTGGGTCGCCGGCGTGGCGGCCAGCTCTGTGGCCTTTGGCTCGGTGTCCGCAGCTGCCGGGCCCTCAGGTGCCGACGCTGTCGCGTCCGCCCCCGGATCGGGCGACGCCGTTGAAGCCATGGCAGGAACGGGTTCGGCCTCGGGTGCGGTGTCCATCGGCGTTCCGGCGTCCGACGGCGCGGCGAGGGTGGTCTGTGCCGGCATGTCGTTCTCGGTTACCGATTCGGACGGCTCTGCCTGCCGGACGGCGCGGGCCGGCGCGCTGTCCGGCGCTGCAGTTTGCGCGTCCGTCGTTGGCTCCCTGGCGGCACCGACCGACGCGGCTTCCGCTGGCTGCGCGGCCACGGTCGACGCCGCATCGTTGCTGGCTATTTCGACGGGGTCGGAGAAAAAGGCCTTGCCCAGTTGCAGGCCGGCGAGCGCCAGCATGATTGCAGCGGCCGCCATCAGGATCGGCTTGCGCCGCGCCTTGAGCAGGTCGCCGATCCTGAGCGCCTTCACCGGGCCACGCGTCGTCGACTGCCGCTTGAGAGCCTCGGCCTCGGCAGCGGCGGCTTGCGCCGCGCGTCTGGCTGCTGCGATGAAGTCGGATTTCGATGCATCGGCATTGCCGGCCCTGACCGGCGGTCCGCGTTCGTCGCGCACGCGTTTCATGATGGCGTTGAGGTCGGGTGGCCCGGAGCCGGGCTCCAGCGGCCGGTGGGCAACCTTCGGATCCAGTGGCTCGTCGAGATCGGCGCTCGGTATCTCGACATCAGGCGCCGAGCCGGCAAGCGGTGGAACATCCGCCTCCTTCTTGCCCTTGAAGGCGCGCGCCAGTCCGCCGAGCATCGACCTCCGGCCGCCGGTCTGCTCGCTTTTCTCCGTCGTCGTGTCCGAACCAAGCGCCGCCATGGCCGCGGCCGCAGCGGCTTCGGCTGGCGTGCGGGTGCCTGGTTCGCTACGCGAACCTGGCTCATTGCGCATGAC
>NZ_RZTA01000149.1:0-12694 GCF_004023115.1 Mesorhizobium sp. M6A.T.Cr.TU.017.01.1.1 | reverse complement strand
CATTTCCGCCGTCTCGCCGCCGATCAGCGCGCATCCGGCCTGTCGGCAGCCCTCGGCGATGCCGCCGACAATCGAAGCACCCTGGTCGGGGTCGAGCTTGCCGGTGGCGAAATAGTCGAGGAAGAACAATGGCTCGGCGCCTTGCACGACGATGTCGTTGACGCACATGGCGACGAGATCGATGCCGATCGTGTCGTGCTTGCCCGCATCGATGGCGATCTTCAGCTTGGTGCCGACGCCGTCATTGGCGGCGACCAGCACCGGGTCCGTGAAGCCGGCGGCCTTGAGGTCGAACAGGCCGCCGAAGCCGCCGATCTCGCCGTCGGCGCCCGGCCGGCGCGTCGCGCGCACCAGCGGCTTGATCTTCTCGACCATGAGATTGCCGGCATCGATGTCGACACCCGCCTCGGCATAAGTGAGCCCGTTCTTGCGCTTGCTCATTTCTGGCGCCTGCTCATCTCTGTTTCCACTTGCTTGAGGGCTCTTCGCATGAACGCTTTTGCCTCGCAAGGCAAGCGAGCGATGGCGATGTTCAATTGGAGATCGGCCGAACCGGGCTCCCTACGCTCCAGCAGTAGAAAGAAATGCCCGCCAGCGCAGCGGCGAGGACGCCGACGGTCGCTAAGGACCTGACCTCGTCGCTCGGGAGGGCCCCGTAGGAGAAACCGGCGGCGATCAAACTTGCCGCCACAGTCCAGACACCCGGGTTTACGGCGACTGACCGCCCGAAAACGAACGCCACGACGGCAGCCACCAGCCAGAGAGGCCAAGACGCCAGAAGGCCGACCACCAAGGCAAGAACGAAACTGATCAAAAGGTCATGCATCGACGCGTCGCGGTGTGGAGTTGTAAAAGATGCGAAACCTAGGAAGCTTTCTGTTACTCCGGCCAAATAGCAAAGTGTGACACGCAGGGCGATTGTAAATCTCTGTGCCATCGTCATTCGCTAGGTTCGTTTTTTCGGTCTGGGGTGGAGCAGGTGAGCGAGGAGAGAGCGTCGCCACTTGCCGTAGCGTCCCATCTCCATCATGTATCATTAAAACAGAAACGACGGGACATGCGTTTGACCATCCCCAACATGATCACGATCATGCGTTTCGTGCTGGTGCCGGGCGTGGTGCTGGCCATGCTGCAGGCGCACTGGGACTGGGCTTTCGCCGGCTTCCTCATCGCCGGCATTTCCGACGGTGTCGACGGCTTCATCGCCCGCCATTTCAACCAGTTTTCGCAACTTGGCGCCTATCTCGATCCGATGGCCGACAAATTGCTGCTGGTTTCGGTGTTCGTGGTGCTGGGCTTCATCGGTGAATTGCCGCTGTGGCTGGTCGTCACCATGGTGTCGCGCGATGCGCTGATCGTCTGCGCCGTGCTTTTGTCCACCGTCATGGCCCACCCGGTCGAGATGAAGCCGCTGTTCGTGTCCAAGGCCAACACCGCCATCCAGATCGTGCTGGCGGCGGTGGTGCTGGGCGAACTGGCTCTCGCCCTCGACCTCGATCCGCTCAGGCCGGTGCTCATATTGCTGTCCGGGGTCTTGACCGTGGCTTCGGCCGCGGCCTATCTCGTGGCTTGGCTGAGGCATATGAGCGGCTATGGCGAAGGCTCCACACCGGACACCTGACCAGGACATCGACGCGGCAGCCGAGGCTGCGGCCGCCGATGCCGCCGCGTCTGGCGTGTTTCGCCGCCAAATCCGCTTCTGGCTGATCAGCGCCATCATCCTCGCGGTCTTCCTCTATGTCTTCAGCGGCATCCTTTTGCCGTTCGTCGCCGGCATGGTCCTCGCCTACTTCCTCGACCCGGTCGCCGACCGGCTGCAGCGGCTCGGCCTGTCCAGGCTGATGGCGACGGTTGTCATCCTGTTCGCCTTCATCGTCGTTCTGGTGCTGGCCTTCGTCATCCTCGTTCCGGTGCTGGCCTCGCAGATGGCCGATTTCGCCAGCAAGCTGCCGGAATACCTGACCCGGCTGCAGACCCTGATCACGAGCTTCGATCCGAGGTGGCTGGAAGAGAAATTCGGCGTCGACGCCAATGGCCTGCGCGAAGGCTTGAATTCGCTGCTGACCTCCGGCTTCGGCCTCCTGACCACGGTGTTCACATCGATCTGGAGCTCCGGCGTGGCGCTAGTGTCGGTGGTCAGCCTGTTCGTGGTGACACCAGTCGTTGCCTTCTACATGCTGCTCGACTGGGACCGCATGGTGGCGATCGTCGACAGCTGGGTGCCGCGCGACTATGTCAAGACCGTCAGGGCGATCGCCAACGACATCAACACTGCTACCGCCGGTTTTGTGCGCGGCCAGGGCACGCTGTGCCTGGTGCTGGGCGCCATGTACGCCACCGGCCTCACCTTGACCGGCCTGAATTTCGGCATCCTGATCGGCCTGTTCGCCGGGCTGATCTCCTTCATTCCCTATGTCGGCTCGCTGACCGGGTTGGTCCTGGCCGTCGGCGTTGCCTTCGTTCAGTTCTGGCCCGACTGGACCATGATCGCGGCGGTGGCCGGCGTGTTCTTCGTCGGCCAGTTCATCGAGGGCAACATCCTGCAGCCGAGGCTGGTGGGAAAAAGCGTCGGCCTGCATCCGGTGTGGCTGATGTTTTCGCTGTTTGCCTTCGGCGCGCTGTTCGGCTTCGTCGGCCTGCTGATCGCCGTGCCGGCCTCGGCCGCCGTTGCCGTGCTGGTGCGTTTTGCCATCGCCCGTTATCTGGAATCGCCGCTCTACAAGGGCCACAGCACCGAACCTGTCCCGCCGCTGCCGGCGCGTCGCCGCGGGAGCGGTGGGCCGCGCAGTTGAGCCAGATGCCGGACAACAAGATCGACCCGCCGCGCCAGTTGCCGCTCGATCTCGGCCACGGCACCGGCTACTCGCGCGACGAGCTCGTCGTCTCCGGCACCAACAGCCAAGCGGTGGCGCTGGTCGATCGCTGGCCGGACTGGCCGTCGCCGGTGGTCGTGCTCGCCGGTCCGGCGGGCTCTGGAAAAACCCACCTGGCCTCGATCTGGCGCGCCCGCGCCGGGGCCGTGACAGTCGATGTCAGGCGCATCGGCGACTGCATGGCGGGCCTCGGCGCGCGGCCTGCCCTGATCGACGACGTCGATGCCGGCGCGGTCGATGAAGAGGGGCTGTTCCATCTGATCAATGCGGTGCGCGGGGCCGGCTCGACCTTGCTCTTGACCGCGCGGCGCTTTCCGTCCGCCTGGGGCGTTAGGCTTCCGGACCTCGCTTCGCGGCTGAAAGCGGCGGCGACGGTCGAGATCCACGAGCCCGACGATCTCTTGCTGGCCGGCGTCATCACCAAACTGTTCGCCGACCGCCAGGTCGAGGTCGAGCCACATGTCGTGCAATATCTGGTGCGCCGCATCGAACGCTCGCTGGGCACCGCGATGCGGGTGGTGGAGCGGCTCGATCGCACGGCACTGGAGCGCAAGACGCCGATCACGAGGGCGCTCGCCGCCGAAACCGTCAGCGCCATGGATGAGGGGCAGGGCGAGTTCGAGATTTAGACTGTAGTGGGCTTTGGCGTGCTGCCTCGGAGGGCTGCAGGCTCTTCCACTTTCGCCGCAACTTCATTTAAAGTCGCTATCAGCCTGTTGATTTGCGACAGGGCGGTGGTCATCTCTGGACCGTATCGCGTCACTAAATATTCTCGGTTTCCAGTAAGTTGGGACAGATGGTGTGCCGTGCGTTTCCGCAGGACCAGTCCCGAGGCGATTGCCTTTGCGGTACGTGTCGCAAAATCGTGCTGCAGGCCACGCAACGCCTTATGATCAGAACCAGTCAGGAGGAGATGGGCATTGAGGTAGAGTTCGATTGCGTGAAGGGCGGTGAAACGGCAGGGCACCAGGGAAAGCGCGTTACCCTTGCGTCGATGTTCCAGCAGGCGGATCGCTGCATTTCTGAATTCGCTTGCGAGTCCCAGTACCTGTTCGGCTGTTGCCTCTTCACCAGGGTAGGAAGCATTCATTCTACTTGCCCCGCCTCACATCGGCGTCCCGCCGTTCCCGCAGGATGACACGACGCCGGACGCTACGTCAAAGTCGAAACACCGATTGGTCGAACGCGGAAAACGACCACCCCTGCCGGTGTTCCATTTCGGGAAACGAAGACTGGCATCTGTCTTGCAACGTCAGTCTTGCCGGCTAACCCCGGTCCTGATTGCGTATCAAATCAGGTTGTAGGCTCGCCGGGAGACGGGGCGGTTGGGGTTCTCCTCCCGGCGAGCTTGCCTTTGGCCGTTGTAATGGACCGTTGAATGGTCTATTTTCACTGCAAATATGGACCAGAGGATGGCCCATAGAGGAGTGGCGATGCAGGTATCCGTTACAGACGCCAAGGGACAGCTGACCGAATTGGTGCGTCGTGCCGAGGCAGGCGACGAAATCATTCTGACCCGTCACGGTCATGCGGCCGTGCGCCTGGTTCCCGTCAAGGCAGTGCCGGACAGGAAAAGCCGTCGGGCACTGCTGGAGGCGATGCGCGCATCCGGCGCCGCGAGGGCGAAGGCCGGGCCATCCGCCGCGCGAAGCCAGGATTTCCTCTACGGTGATGATGGCCTGCCTGAATGATCGTGGTCGATACCTCGGCGCTGATGGCGATCGTTCTTGACGAGCCGGAGGCTGATGTCTGCATCGCGGCGCTCGAGGCTGAAGACGACATTCTGATTTCCGCCGGCACCGTGGCCGAAGCGCTGATCGTCGCGGCGCGGCGCAATGTCGGCGAAGAGCTGTCCGGCCTGATCGACGGGCTTGGTTTCGAAATTGCGGCAGTAACGCCGGCCTCTGCGCGTCGCATCGCCGAAGCCTACGCAAAGTGGGGTAAGGGCGTTCACCCGGCCGCGCTCAATTTCGGTGACTGCTTCGCCTATGAGGTGGCCAAGGAACATGCCTGCCGCCTGCTTTATATCGGCGACGATTTTTCGAGGACCGATATCGAAAGCGCTCTCTAAGCATGGGTTGTCTGCGCCACATGCGCGCGACAAGGCGACAGGGTCGACGCTCCCACCTGTGAGCTTTCCCTTGAAATAATGCCGGCGATATATTTTGACCGAGAGCCGTCCCACCCGCAGGCTGTGCATCGGGCCGTTTTTGAACTGATGTTCGCAGGCGGGGTATCCATAGAGATGAAACGCGCATTCAGCACAAAGGCTGGCCATTGCACTGCTTTCGACGAAATATATGCTGCCGCATTCGTCGCAACTCGTGATTGATCGGTCAGTCATTGGCTCACCTCGCACTTCCGCTTCAGCCCGATCGCCTGGCGCGGCCACCGCAACAGCCACAGCGGCTTGGGCTTCCTCTGCATCATCGTGCGGTTGGTCGTGGCATCATAGACCTCATCAAACACACGCATCCTCCAGCGGCAGTCGACGCGGGGCAAGCACGGCTGGGCCACCGCTCAGCGCTCGCCGGCCACAAGCGCGGCTCGTTCCACGCCAAAACGCCTGCGGTAATCGCCCGGCACCAGGCCGGTTATCCTGGCGAACACTTTGCGGAAGGAGCCGGGATCGTCATAGCCGACATCCCAGGCGATCTGGTCGATTGATCGGGTCGTCGCTTCCAGCATCTCACGCGCCTTGCCGACGCGCAGGTGCTGGCAATACTCGGTCGGCTTGAGGCCGGTGGCGTTGCGAAAGCGGCGCAAAAAAGTCCGCTCCTCCAAAGCCGCATGCTCCGCCATAGTGGCAAGCGTCACATCGCGCGCGCCTCTCGCCTGGAGCCAGTGCTGCACTTTGAGAATGGCCTCGTCGCCATGGTTCAGCCTGGGAGCAAAGGGGCTGTAGAAGCGCTGCTCTCGTCCCGGCGGATCCACCAGCATGAAACGGGCAGTGTCCATCATGACGGTCGGCCCGAGCACCCGGTCGACGAGTTTTAGGCCGAGATCGGTCCAAGCCATGTAGCCGCCGGCGGTGATGATGTCGCCATCATCGATGACCAGCTTGTCGGCATCCAGTGCGATGTCGGGAAAGCGCATCGCCAGCGCGTCGCGATAGGCCCAATGCGTGGTCGCAGCACGGCCAGACAGCAGGCCGGCCTCGGCAAGCACGAAGGCGCCGGCGCAGACCGAGCCGAGCGTCGCGCCTGCCGCATGGCGGGCCCTGAGCCAGTCGGCGTAGGGCGCGGCCACCCCGCGAGCGATCGGATCGCCTAGGGTCGGAGGCAAGATGACCATGGCAGGTGCATTGCCGGGTCCGGGCTCGCTGTCGAAGGTGCGGATGACCGTTTGGCTCGCCTCCTGCCACTGCCAATGGCTGACACGAAGCCTCAGCGCGTCCGGCGACCGTTCGGCGGCCAGCCGGTTGGCCAGCTGGAAGAGATCGGTCAGGCCAAGAACAGCCGCTTCCTGAACGCCGGGATACACAACGAGGCCGATTTCGACCGGATCACGCGCCGCAACCATCTGTCAGTTTTGCCATGTCCAATGTCTGTTTTGCCAATTCTCACCATGACCCCATTGCAGTAGCTTGTCCACAGGAGGAACGGACCTTCGCCCAACCAATTCGGCCAACCACATCAAGGAGTACGACGATGAGCACATTCACCACCAAGGACGGCACCGAGATTTTCTACAAGGATTGGGGCACAGGCCAACCAATCGTGTTCCATCACGGCTGGCCGCTCAGCGCCGATGACTGGGACAACCAGATGCTGTTCTTCCTCGACAAGGGCTATCGCGTGATCGCGCATGACCGGCGCGGACATGGCCGCTCGACACAGACGGCGACCGGCAACGAGATGGACACCTATGCCGCCGATGTCGCGGCCCTGGTTGCCCATCTTGATCTCAAGAACGCCGTCCATATCGGTCACTCGACCGGCGGCGGCGAGGTGGCGCGTTACGTTGCCCGCTACGGTGGCGAAGGACGCGTCGCCAAGGCGGTGCTGATCGGCGCGGTGCCGCCGATCATGGTCAAGACCGACAATAACTCCGGCGGCCTGCCGATCGAGGTATTCGACGGCTTCCGTGCCGCGCTCGTGGCCAACCGCGCCCAGTTCTACAGGGACGTGCCGGCCGGCCCGTTCTACGGCTTTAATCGCGAGGGCGCCAAGGTCTCGCAAGGAGCTGTCGACAATTGGTGGCGCCAGGGCATGATGGGCGGAGCCAAGGCCCATTACGACTGTATCGAGGCTTTTTCCGAAACCGACTTCACCGAGGACCTTAGGAAGATCGACGTGCCTGTCCTGATCATGCACGGCGATGACGACCAGATCGTGCCGATTGCCGACTCCGCTCTGCTTGCAGCCAAGCTGGTGAAGCACGGCACGCTCAAGGTCTACAAGGGCCTGCCGCACGGAATGTGCACCACCCACCCGGAGATCATCAATCCGGATCTCCTGGCGTTCATCCAGGGCTGACGCTTCGGAGCTCAGGGCGGGCACGCTCGAAAACCCGGGCTGCCCGTCGGTCGCTTCCGTGCTTCGCCAGTCGCAGATGCTGCCCGGCGCAGGTGCGCCGGCAGCATGGCCGATGATTTGCTGTGAATGAATGGTCGGAGTGGAGAGATTCGAACTCCCGACCCTCTGGTCCCAAACCAGATGCGCTACCAGGCTGCGCTACACTCCGAGTCCTTGCGGGCTATAGGGTTCCGGGCTTGGCTGCGCAACCCCTAAAAGACGAAAACGGAACAAACGGCAGGCCCGTGCGGCGATCGGGGCCGGAATTGCAGCCAGCCAAGTCGCGCGCAACGGCTTTACAGCAGCGCTGCCTCAGGACCCAGGCTCCTGTCCGGTCAGACCTTTATGAAAGCGGCCGTCGCGTACATGAAGGCGACGCCGGCCGCCAGGCCGCCCATGACCGGTGGCGTGAAGAAGGCATCGATGCCCTTCTGGTTGCGGCGCATCAGATAGGCGCCGACCTCGACGATGACCTGCAGGATCGCGCCGGCGCCGATGGCAAGCGCCAGCGCCGACCATTGCGGCGCATAGGCCAGGCTGCCGAGCCACATGCCGATAACCGCAGGCCCACCGGCGAGCAAGGTCAGGCCGGCGAACGTCCACAGCGGCGGCCGCTCCTTCAGCATCGGAGCGGCGATGCCGATGCCTTCGGTAATATTATGCAGGGCGAAGCCGAGCACCAGGAAGGTTCCGAGGCTTGCCGAGCCGGCCACGAAGGCAGCGCCGATGGCAAGGCCTTCGCCGAGATTGTGAAGGCCGATGCCGAGCGCGATATAGGTGGCCAACGCCAGCCCTGTCGGCGTGCCGCGCCGCCGCCCGATCGCCATCAGGACGAGAAAGCTAGCCAGACCCGCCAGCACCACCATGACCGGCCCCTGGAACACAGCGGCTGCGGTTCCGACAAGCTCGAAGGATTCTTCGATCGTGTCGACCAGCAGAAAGGCGAGCAACCCGATGGTCAGCGCCAACAGGAAGTTCATGCCGCTCTGTCCGACACCGCGCAGCGCCGGATAGAACATGAGGCCAATGGCGACAGGCAGCACGCCGACGATGATGCCGACCAGTCCCTGCAGCTTGAGCTGTCCCGCAGTGGCGGTAGGCGTCGGCACGGCAACTTCGATCAAATGTTCGAAGGTGACGCCTGAGTTGGTTACCAGATTGACCGTGTGCGTTTCACCCAGAACCCACGGGAAAGGCAGATTGATCCACGCCGTGGAAGCACGCGCGATGGTGCCCGGCGGGTCCTGGGTGAATTGCCAGTAGGCGCCGTCGACCTGGACCTGGGCGATGGTCATCGGCTCGGAGCCGCCGGCCCTGACCAGAAGATGAAGGCCTGATGTATCGAGGACGACACGCTCGAAAGTCAGTTTCTCGACGGCGGGCGCGCCGTTTGACAATCCTTGCAGCGGATTGACGGCGATGATCCACGCCACCGCAATGGCGAGCGCGGCAAGGGGCAGGCCGATCCACAACCAACGGCTGCGCGGCCTTGCCGGTGAATCGATGGTGACGACCTTGTTCATGCCAGCGCCTCGACGACGTCGAACATGCCCATCCAGCCGAGCTCCGTGAACTCGCTTTGATGCGCGTGGAACATGTAGAGGCCCGGTTCGTGCTCGGCGAAGGTGAATTCCAGGATGCCGCGCTGGGCCTGGCACTGGATGATGAGGTCGACCGTTTTCAAGGTCGGCGTCAGCGTCGTGCCCTGATCGAAATAGTCGAAGAAATTTCCATGCAGATGAAACGAGTTGATGGGATCGAATTCCACCACATTGACCAGATAGATGCGCACCGGCTTGCCTCGCACGATGCGGATCGGCGTCTTCGCATAGGCGTGGGCGATGGTGTTGGCGGCGTAGAATTCGTTCTCCTCGTCGAAATTGGTGTCGAATCCGTTCATGACCATCACCAGCTCTTGCCAGCCGGCATTCTCGGGCGTGTCGAGAAGCCGCGACCGGGCGATCTCGGCATGGTCGGGATGGCGATCCGGGTCCGGGTCGATGACAAAGGCCCCATACATGCCCTTGTGGATGTGCCTCTTCAGCGGCAAGGCGTGGCAATGATACAGATGGCAGCCAAAGGGCTTGGCGTCGAATTCGTAGACGAACTCGCCACCCGGATCGACCAGCCCGGCGCCGGGAATTCCATCCATGCGGGCGGCATGGATGCCGTGGAAATGCATCGAGTGCGGATGCGAGCCGTTGTTCTTGAAGACGATGCGAATGCGCTCGCCTTCCTTGGCGCGCAGCGCCGGACCGGGCACGCGGCCGTTATACGTCCATGCCGGGAAGAACACGCCCGGTGCGATCTCGATCGTCTTGTCCACGGCCGTCACCTCGAACTTCCTGAGCGTGCGCCCATCGGGCAGAACCGAGACCGTCCCTCGCTCCCAGTCCGTCAGCATCGGGATCGGATCAAAACCGTTGGCGGCGTTGTCCACCTCCCCGACGGTGACCATCGCGCCATGAGCATTCATATGATGAGGTGCCGGATCGGTGGCGGCCACCGCCGCTATGTCATGACCGCTATGCTGGGCGGACTGACCGAGCGCGCTGCGGGCAGCAATCGCCGTGCCGCCCACGGCAGCAAGACTTCCTGTAAGGACGGAACGTCGGCTTATCCGATCGCGCAACCACACACCGACATCGACCATGCCAACTTTTTCCCTCGAATTCATTCGTTTGACCGATAATAGCGTCAGCTGTCAAATATAGCAATGGCTTAGTTCGGTCGCGGCATGCCCCCGTGCGGCTGAACGCGCCAAGACGGTGCAACGGGCTTGGCAAGCTGCCTTGCAGCCGACGCCGTCACAGCAGATTGCGTAGTCCTCATTCTGCTTGGTTCAGGTCCGCGACAGGAGCGCAAAAACCATCGGCCTTGCCGCCGGCTGCATTGCGAAGTAATGACGGGAATACAGCGGCAGGTGCCGCTTGCACGTAGCAACGAGGTGACCATGTCCGCGCGCATTTTCAGCCCAGCCAAAACCGCGATGCAGTCCGGCAAGGCCAAGACCGGCCACTGGGTGCTGGAATTCGATCCCGAGATGCGCAAGAAAATCGATCCGCTGATGGGCTACACCACGTCGGGCGACATGCGCAGCCAGATCAGGCTCACCTTCGACACCAGGGAAGAGGCGGTGGCCTATGCCGAGAAAGAGGGGCTGGCCTTCCGTGTCGAGGAGCCGAAGGAAACCAAGCGCCGCCAGATTTCCTATGCGGAGAATTTCCGCTATGACCGCAGGACGCCCTGGACGCATTGACCGGCAAATGCCCATCGCATAATTCAGCCGGCCTTGGCGTCGGCCCAGCGGTCCCGTAGCTCAGCTGGATAGAGCACCGGCCTTCTAAGCCGATGGTCACAGGTTCGAATCCTGTCGGGATCGCCAGTATTTTCAAAGACATAGCACCATATTCCCGACTTCGGGAGAATGGCATTCCGATCCGTTTACAGATTTTCTTCCTCATGGGTTCCGCTCCATGCGGAAAATGACGGCATCGAACCCACGCTGCTATTGCTGATCTGCGCTCGGCACAGTCACGCGCAGGAGCGAGCGCAACCGTGCACGCGATCAGGAGATCGCCAATCTCGGCCGGTCGTATCGATTGAAATCCGGCAAGAGGTCGGCGCTGTCTACGGCACGCGCGACGTGATCCAAGGCATTTGGCTTTGAAAGGTTCCACGGCAGTCGCTTGCTGGCCTGTTGTCGAGTGCGTCTGGCGCTTGCGCCATCATATCAGAAAAGTCTAATGTAAGTCATGATCTGGCCATTGCGCGGGCGCGGCGGCGCGCTCGGGATGGGCACTATTCATCCGGTGGATATCACGCAAAGGGAGGACGAGATGAGACTGGTTAAGTCATTTGCATTTGCTGCTGTGCTGCTTCTTTCGTCAGCACTGTCTGTGGCCGCCCAGTCGGCTCGCGAGGACATCGAAGCGGCGCTGACGAAATTCACGGACGCCTTCAACAGCGGAAACGCGGCGGCGGTGGGTCAAATGTATACCGAGGATGCTGCCGTGCTGCCGCCCGACGGCAAGCGCGTCGATGGCCGCAAGGGCGTGGAAGAATTCTGGCAGGGCGCGATCAAAGGCGGGATGAAGAATCTCACCCTGAAGGCGCTGGAAGTGGAAGAGAGCGCGAACCTCGCCTACGAAGTTGGCGCATTTACGCTCGATGTGCCGAGCAAAGACGGCGCCCTCTCCACCGTAGCGGGCAAGTACATCGTCGTCTGGAAAAAGGGCGACGACGGGACATGGCGCCTGCATCGGGACATCTGGAATTTAGGTGCGGCCCAATAGGGATTGATATCCAGGCCTTCATCGACCGCCTTGGCGAAAGGCGCGGCGGGCTTTTTTGTCTCCGTATGGAACACTGGCACGGGCAAGACGTTCGCCTCCTGCAGCAATATTTCCTGTGCGCATAGAAATGCTGCGAGATCGGATTGTCCCCTCCGATCAGCCCGCGTCCTTCCCCTCCGTGGGGCGCGGGCTTCTTCGTTCATGGAACCGAAACGACCAAGGCTCTTCGGACGACCAGCCCCTGCGTGTTGGCACCGAGCAAGGCGTGTTCAGCCTCGATGGCATCGGGCATCGGCGCTCTGAATTCACGATGATGCAACCACTGCCATCTCTTCGCGTTTAACCGCCTTCAATCCTGGTGAGCGACAAAAATGACGGCGTTCATTCCGATTACAATCTACCTGAATCGCAGGCCGATGGTGGTCGCGTCGATAGCCGACGCTGCGAAAGCGCTTCGGCAACCATGGCCATCCATGGACAAGCCGTCCCGACTTGAAGCAATCCGAATGATCGAGGAATGCCTGGCCGGACATTGCAGTCACCAAGCTGCGTTCGCCGCCTTCGAGGCGGCTGCAACTGAACAGGGACTTCACAAGCAGAAGCCGCCAAGCGAAGGCCTCAAGAAATTCGACGGGGTTGCTGAAGATCTGATGTGATGTCGCCCTCACCGGTCACAGATCTTCCGCGAGGGCTCATCTCTCGCGTCTGCGATTCTGCAACGGGGCGCGGTTTTTTAGTGTATAATAATGTTGCACGAACAAAATCTCTGGGCGAAGGGGGTTTGTCATGCCGCTTCATGGAAGAGCAGAGGATTCGGGTGTTTTCAACCCGTCCGAGCTGGCGCTACTTGGCCGCGTGTTCAATCGTTTGAAGATTGACGGCCAATCGGAACAACAGCGCGAATCGCTCGCGTCCCGAATTATTGCCAATTACATGGCCGGAGTGGTGGACGAGGAAGAACTTTTGTCGGCTTCGAAACAAGCGCTGGGGCGGTAGGCCCGGGTAAAGC
>NZ_RZTA01000148.1:0-12823 GCF_004023115.1 Mesorhizobium sp. M6A.T.Cr.TU.017.01.1.1 | reverse complement strand
ATGCCGGAATGGGCAAAGCGCGCCGTCCGCAGCGTCAGAGCAATGCCGGCGTTCACCGCCGTGCGCAGCCCGGCCAGGCTGGCGCTGCCGGCGGCGATCCGGTAGCGGCGGCCTGTCGTGTCGAGTGCCGCGATCGCCGCGTCACGAAAGCCGCACTGCGGATCGAGCAGCGCCAGCGGCAGTTGGTGGCCAAGCCTCTTTGCGAACACAGCCACATCATCGGCTCGCGGAGCACGCCGACTTCGTCCGGCGCCTGAGCCTGCCGCATGGCGATCATCAGATCGAGGATGCCGGTTTGCAGCGCGTGCGCCAATTCGGCGGAGCGGCCGACGCGCAGTTCGATCCTGACGCGCGGGTGGCTCGCGGCAAAGGTCCTGAGCAGTTCCGGCAGGCCGCTGTCGGCGAAATCCTGTGTCGTGCCTATGGCCACGCGCCCATCGGCTCGCACGCCCTTGAGAGCCAGCCACGCCTCGCGATGCACAGCAAGGATGCGCCGCGCATGGCCGACCAGATCTTCGCCCGCCGCCGTCAGGCCGCGGCCTCTTCCCTGCGGCACCAGAAGCGGTTCGCCGACAATATCGTCGAGCCGCTGCATTTGCGCCGTCACCGCCGAAGGCGAGCGACCAACGATCGATGCCGCCTTAGCAAGCGAGCCGCCGTCGACGAAGGCGAGAAAAGTTTTGAGGAGATCGGGGTCGAGCGCCTGCATAATTCAGTTATATCGAACTCTTAATCCAAAACAATTCGATTTTTTTGATGCTGCAGCCGTGACATGGTTTTCCCAGCGGCGCGAGACGCCCTCAGGAGAAAAGAAATGCCGATCATCAATGTCACCGTCACCGGCAGGCCCGATGCCGCTCTGTCCGCCGCCATCGCCAGGGAGGTGACCGAGCTGACCGCCACGCATCTGCGCAGGGACCCACCATCACCGCGGTCGCCATATCTTATCTCGACCCGCAGCACTGGTTCGCCGGCGGCAAGTCGCTGGCCGAGCATGGCGCCAACACGTTCTGGCTCGACATCAAGGTGGTCGACGGCACCAACACCAAGCTCGAACTGGAAGCCTATCTCAAGGCGATCTTTGCCGCCTTTGGCCGCTTGCTGGGTGAGATGCACGAAGAAAGCTACGCCTTCGTGCACGAAGTGCCGGCCGCCGCCTATGGCTATGGCGGCAAGACACAGGAATTCCGCTTCATCAGCGGGAGGTTGAAAGCGGCGTGAGGGCGCCTATCCCTCCTTGCGGCGAGGGATAGGCGCAGACGTTCGTCTCACGGCTGAAACGGGCAACACCCGCAACGGTGCGTTGATCATAACGCGCAGCAGTTGTCGCCGAGACGGCAAAAGCACGACGCACGAATCTCGACGTCGGCCCGCGACATCGCCAGATCGAGGCGAGGCTGAATGTCATCGGCCTCTTCGTGCCGGCCAAGCCGATGCAGGGCTTCGACATAGCCGTGCAGGCCCCAGACGTTGTCGGGGTGCCGCGAGATCCGTCTGTAGCCACGATGCATTCCCAGATCCGCCTCATAGACCTGCGCCGCTTCTCGCATGTGGCCCTGCTCGAGCAGTAAGGCCCCAAGTGCGTGCCGCGTCGGCTGCATCCAGCCCCAAGGCTCGTCATAGGGAAGGCCGTCGTCCCGCGCCACTGCGGCGCGGAGATGCGCGAAGGCCGCTTCGTGATCGCCCTTCCGATACGCGATCTCTCCTCGAAGCATCTCCGCGGCGACCGCCAGAATATCGACGTAGCGGTAATTGAAGAACATGCGCGTTTCCGGAACGCGGGCGAACGCCTCCTCGAAGCGGCGCTGCTCCGCTTCGGCCACGGCTGTTTGTCCGAGTGCGGCATGGGCAATGCCCTTTGCATAGCGCCAGACCGCCGTGGTCGCCCGGTAGAGGTCTGGATCGTCGGGAAGCGGTTCGTCCAGGATCTCCTGCCATTTGCCGAACCGCACCAGCACGTGCGCTTTCATGGGCATATAGCCTTCCAGCCAGTCGGCCATCGGCGGCGTTGCCTGTCGCAGCAGCGCTTCCGGGACGGTGGCAAGCATTTCATTGGCTGCGTCCAGGGCGGGACGGTACTGGCCGAGGAACATCGCCGCATAGAGCTTGAAATGATAGTCGTGACATCGCGAGAGGGTATAGAAGTTGAAGGGACCCTCCCGCTCCAGATACTTGCGGTCGGCTTCGATCGCCCGCTCGTTGGCGACCAGCGCTGAGTGATAGTCGCCGCAGAGAATGTCGATGTGCGAGGGCATGTGCCGCAAATGGCCGGCGTCCGGCACGAGATCGCGAAGGGTATCGGCCGGGCGCAGTGCCTGTTCGGGATGCGGCGACATCTCGATGGCGTGAATATAGAGATGGATGAGGCCGGGGTGCGCGACCTCGCGCTCATCCGATAGGCGCAGGCTCTGTTCCAGTACCGCCACGACTTCGACTGTATCGGCGCCCTCAGCGGGTTCGCCGCTCGCGAGGTTCCACAACTGCCAGGGCGTGCGGTCCATCAATGCCTCAGCGAAGAGCGCGGCGACGTCGGGATCGTCCGGAAACGCTGCGTAGACTTTCCGCATCGCCCCCGCATAGGCGTCGCTCCAGGCGCGCAGCTCTTCGTTATCCGCCACGTGATCCGACTGGTAGCGGCGCTCCAGCCCCCGTATCAGCGCCTTCTCCACCGGTGCCGCACCGTCGGCGAGCGCTAGCGCATCCTCCGTCGCGCGACGCGCCTCGGCCAGCGTCTGCTTGAGGTCCTGCTCGTTGAAGTCGGCCCACGGCTTGTTGTAATACGGGCCGAGGGCATAGGCGATGCCCCAATGAGCCATGGCGCAGCCGGGATCACATTCGGTCGCTTTGCGGAAACACTCTTCATGGTTGAATGCGTAACGCCAGATGAGGCCGCGGTCGAACCAGACCTGAGCCTCGGACGAGCTTGTCGTCACCGGCCGGCTATATCGACCGAGGTTATAATAGTCGTGCATCGCACCCCCCAACGGACGAATAGCGGCAAGGTATATGCCCTACTCCGGGCAAGCCTGCGGTTGTAGCTTTAGGCGAGGAACGCTTCCCCCCTGCAGAGGTTCCGGTCGACCGAACTGGGCCTTCTCTGAAGACAAGATCTGCACCCGTCTGAATGTCTCACGGAGCATCCAACATAGTCTACGAACCGGATACCCATTTGCAAATGTAGGCGTGGTGCCGAATGCGGCGGCAGTATCTGTAGTTGCGCCGGAGTCGGGCACGGCGGGCGGCGAGAAGAAAGGACCTCCGCATTGACGTTGAGCCCACTTCGTCTAGGTTCTCATTGAAGCGGTCGGGAAAGAACCGCGACGTGAGAATCTGTTGGGAGAGACGCGGCATGACCCTGACACTGGCGCTGCTTGCGGGCCTCGTCGCGGCCTGGCTGCTGATCGGTGTGGTGGAAAAATTCCGCCTCGGCCTACGCTTCACCCAGGCGCTGCTCTATGTGCCGTTCAAGCTCGCCTACCGGGTCGCCGATGATCGCATCAGGATCGCCCGCAAAGCAGCTGTTCCGGTCATCTACGTCATTTCGCACCAGTCGCGCCTCGAACCGGCGCTGATGCTGTCGCTGCTGCCGGAAGACACGCTGCATATCCTCGACCAGGCCTCTGCCAGGTCGCCCTGGCTCGAACCATGGCGCGAGCTTGGCCGCACCATCGCCTTCAATGCCGAGCATGTCTTCGTCAGCCGTCGGCTGGTGCGGGTGCTGAAGGGCAAAGGCCGCCTAGCCGTCTATCTGCCGGACGCGGTCGAGCCTGATATCAAGACATTTCGCTTGTTTCGCGCCGTTACCCGCATCGCCATGCAGGCCGACGCCCGCATCGTGCCGATCTTCGTCGCCGGCGCGCGAACTCTGCCGGTATCGCTGACGCCGGCGGACAAGGCGCCGCGGCGCTGGTTTCCCCGCCTGTCGATCAGCGTGCTGGAGCCGATGACCATCACCGAGCTGGTGGCGCGAAACCCTGATCAGTCCTCGAATACCAATGCGCTGTTCGACCGTTTCGCTGAAGCCCGGCTTTTCGGCAGCGATCTTAATCGCGGCCTGTTCCTCGCCATGCGCGACGCCGCCGACCGTGTCGGCGCCTCGCATCCTATCGTCGAAGACGTGATCAGCGGCGCACTGAGCTACAGAAAGCTGTTCATCGGCGCGCGGGTGCTCGGCCGCCGCTTCGAGGCTGTGACGGCGCCGGGCGAAGCGGTTGGACTGCTGCTGCCCAACACCAATGGCGTCGTGCTGTCGCTCATTGGCCTGCTGTCGGCGAGCCGGGTGGCGGCGATGATCAACTATACCGCAGGCCCGGCCAGCGTCACCGCCGCTGTGCGCACGGCGGAGATCCGCACCGTGGTCTCGTCGCGCGCCTTTGTCGACAAGGCCAGCCTCGCAGACATCGTCGCGGCGGTGGAAGGAGGCGGCGCCAAGCTGCTGTGGCTGGAGGATGTGCGCACCAGCGTGACCGTGCTGGACAAGCTCGCCGCCGCCTTGCTGTGGCGCTGGCCGCTGCAGCCGCAGAATGCAGCCAAGCCGGCGGTGATCCTGTTCACCTCCGGCTCGGAAGGCACGCCCAAGGCGGTGGTGCTGTCGCACCGGAACCTTCTCGCCAACGCCATGCAGGCCGAAGCCCGCATCACCATCTCGCCGGCCGATATCCTGCTCAACGTGCTGCCGGTGTTCCACTCGTTCGGATTGACGGGCGGCACCATCCTGCCGCTGGTCACCGGAGTAAAACTGTTCCTCTATCCCTCGCCGCTCCACTACAAACTGATCCCTGAGGTCGCACGCAATGCAAGGCCGACCGTCATGTTCGGCACCGACACGTTCCTCGCCAATTATGCGCGCACCGCCAAGGACGGCGATTTCTCCAGCCTGCGCTTCATTGTCGCCGGCGCCGAGGCGGTGAAACCGGAGACACGCCGCGTTTACCGGGAGCGCTTCCAGGCCGAGATCATCGAGGGTTTCGGCTTGACCGAGGCAGCGCCCGTCGTTGCCGTCAACACAGCCATCCACGGCCGTGACGGCACGGTCGGGCGGCTGTTGCCGGCCATGCGCATGAAACTCGAACCGATCGAGGGCATTAGCGGCGCCGGACGGTTGTGGCTCGATGGGCCAAACCTGATGATGGGCTACATGACATCAGATCGGCCCGGCGAATTGCAGCCGCTCGACGGCTGGCATGATACCGGCGACATCGTTTCGGTCGACCGCGAGGGTTTCCTCACCATTCGCGGCCGGGCCAAGCGCTTTGCCAAAATCGCCGGCGAGATGGTGTCGCTGGGTGCCGTCGAGATGCTGGTGCAGTCGCTATGGCCGGAAGAGCACCATGCCGTGGTGGCGGTGCCGGACAGGCGCCGCGGTGAACGCATCGTGCTGGTCACCACCGCCAATGACGCCAACCCCGACGAATTGCGCAAATTCGGCAAACAGGCAGGTGCCGCCGAACTGATGGTGCCGAACGACATCGTCAAGGTCGAGGAAATCCCGGTGCTGGGTTCGGGCAAGACCGACTATGTCTCGACCCGTAAACTGGCGATCGACCGGCTGGGGCTCAGCGCGGCAGCTTAAGGGCTAGAGGGCCACCACCGACAACAGCAGGATGACGCCGACCGCCATCATCAGCAGGCCCGGCCAATTCTGCGACAGGCCGAGGAAGCCGAGGCCGCGCCGCCGCGGCTCAAGTGTCGGGCCTGGCGTTGCGAGATTTGGCGTCGAGCGATCCGGCGCCGCGCGAACAGGCGCCGGATCACTGAGCCGCCCGCGCCCTAGGGCTGCGCCAGCCATGTACACAACGCCAGCGATAATGAGCAACGAACCGATGAGGACGACAACCATTTCTTCTCCTCGCACTTCTTCAGGTGCCGCGCCTGGCGCAGCAGCTTGAGAGGTCGACGGCAAGGCGTTTCGCGAGGTCGCGCACTTCGCCCGCTGAGACAGAACGGTCTAGATGCCGGCAGGTTCCCGAGCGGGATGCGTTCAAATTGAACTGGGCATCCCGCTCCATCTATTTGTTTAGCCGCATTTCTGCGACGCCAAGTGATCCACTTGGCTGCAAAATGCTCCAGATAACCTTCGGAGCGAATTGGCGACACGTCTGTCAGCCGATGTCTGAAGGCGGCACCTTCTCGCCTTCGCGCTTGGCGCGCCTCGAATAGGCGCGGATGCTGAACGGCAGAAAGATCAGATAGCCGGCGACCGACGCCGTCAGCGTGTACCAGGGGTAGGTCATCAACAGCAGTATATAGAGGACGACGCCGAGGATGATCGGCAGCACCCTGTCGCCCGGGACTTTCAGGCTCTTGCCGGAATACACCGGCAGCCGGCTGACCAACAGGAAGGCAACCAGAATGGTGAAACCGGTGGCAATGAAGGCGGCAGTGCGGGATGGCTCCAGGCCTAGCCGCAGGAAGGACAGATAGAGCGGCAGCATCACCAGCACGGCGCCCGCCGGCGCCGGCACGCCGACGAAATATTCGGTCTGCCAGACCGGCCGGTCCGTGTCCTCGTCAAGCACATTGAAGCGGGCAAGCCGGAGTCCGCAGGCGATGGCGAACAGGAGCGCGGCGATCCAGCCCGGCGAGCCGGCTTGGTCGAGCAGGAAGGCATAGAGCACCAGCGCGGGTGCAACGCCGAAATTGACGATATCGGCTAGCGAATCCATCTGCGCGCCGAATTTGGACGTCGCCTTCAGCATCCGGGCCAGGCGGCCATCGATGCCGTCGAGGAAGGCGGCGAGCAGCACCATTACCACTGCCGGCTCGAAACGGCCTTCGAAGCCGAAGCGGATGCCGGACAGGCCGGCGCAGATGGCGAGCACGGTGACAAGGTTGGGCAGCACCATGCGCATCGGGATTTCATGGATGCGCGGACCGCCGCTGCCATGTGCCTCGAACTTCTTGAACGGCGCGCCCACGGCTCAGGACACCCGCACGAGCGGCGTTGCGGCAATGCCGCCGAATTCGGCCAGTATGGTTTCACCGCCAACCGCGGTCTGGCCGACGGCGACACGCGGCGTCGCGGTCGACGGCAGGAACACGTCGACGCGCGAGCCGAAGCGGATCAGCCCGAAGCGCTCGCCGATGCCGATCGTGCCGCCGGTCTCGGCCCAGCAGACGATGCGCCGCGCCACCAGGCCGGCGATCTGCACCGCGGCCACCGTGCCGTTGGGGCTATCTATGACCAGCCCGTTGCGCTCGTTGTCGGCACTCGCCTTGTCGAGCGCGGCGTTGAGGAATTGGCCCGGCCGATGCTCGATCCTTGTGATGCGGCCGCGCACAGGGGCGCGGTTCACATGGCAGGAGAAAACATCCATGAACACCGAGATACGGGTCATTTCACCACCGCCGAGGCCAAGTTCGCGCGGCGGCACGGCCGGGCCGACCGCAGTGATGATGCCGTCGGCCGGACTCACCACCAGCCGGTCGTCGACAGGCGTGACGCGCTCGGGATCGCGGAAGAAATAGACGCACCAGGCCGTCAGGATGAGGCAGACCCAGAACAGGATCGAAGAGAAATAGCCGAGGAAAAGCGTCACCGCTGCGAAGGCGGCGATGAACGGATAGCCTTCGCGATGGATCGGAACGAACGTTTTCTTGATCGTGTCGACGAGGTCCATGGAATGGGAACAGCCCTAGTTTCAGGTCCGGCCTCAATAGCGGAAAGCCCCCGTGGCCGCAACGCGGCAATGAGGGCTGGCCGGCTTGGCTGGGTCCCGTCAGCGTTTGTCGATCGCAGGCGTTGGAGGGACCCAATGAGCCTGTCCGAAAAAACTGTGACTGTTGTCGGGGCGATCCGGCCTCGCTCGTCCTTGGAGATACGGTGCCTTTATCGAAGCGGCCGCCGAACGACAGCTGGAGCTAACGAATGCCGTCACAAAAATCAGCAGCCAAACAGGCGCACATCGTCATGAACGGCCTGGCCTTCGGCGAGTCGCCGCGCTGGCATGACGGCAGGCTTTGGTTCTGCAACTGGGGAACCGGCCAGGTCATCGCCGTCGATGCCGACGGCAACAGTGAGATCATGCTCACCGTGCCGGCCACCCTGCCCTATTCGATCGACTGGCTGCCGGATGGCCGCCTGGTCGTCGTCTGCGGGCGTGAAGGGCTGGTGCTGCGGCAAGAAGCAGACGGGAGGCTGGTCACGCACGCCGATCTGCGACACCTCTCAGAGAACCCTTGGAACGAGATCGTCGTCGACGGGCGAGGCAACATCTACGTCAATGGCGGCGGGCCGGCGCCGGCTCCCGGCCAGCATTTCGGCCCCGGCACCATCGTGCTGATTGCGCCGGACGGGTCGGTGCGGCAGGTGGCGGACAAGATCGCCTTCGCCAATGGCATGGCGGTGACGCCTGACAACAAGACGCTGATCGTCGCCGAATCCCACGCCAACAGGCTAACCGCCTTCGACATCGCCGCCGATGGCAGCCTTGCCAACCGGCGGCGATGGGCCGACCTCGGCAACGGCTTTCCCGACGGTATCTGTCTCGATGCCGAGGGCGCCATCTGGTATGCCGACGTGCCCAACCGGCACTGCGTGCGCGTGAGAGAAGGCGGCGCAATGCTCGAGAGCGTCGACGCCGATCGCGGCTGCTTTGCCTGCATGCTCGGCGGCGCTGAAGGCAAGACGCTGTTCATCGTCGCCGCCGAATGGCGCGGCTTCGAATACATGATCAGCGATGCCCGCACCGGCCAAATGCTCAGCATCGAGGCTCCGGCACCGGGTGCCGGCTGGCCGTAGAGCCTACACGCCGGGAATCCGCTGATAGTTGGCGATGTCGGCCCTGACGCCGAGCCGGGCTATCGTCTCCTGCGGGTTGAAGGCAATGTGCTCATGCGCGGCCTTGACGATCGGCACCACATTGTCGATGGCTGCCTGGCTTTCCCATTCGACAATGGTCACGAGGTTGAACTCCCCCGGCCCGGAGAATTGCTCGAGCAAGAAATCCTGAACGAAGCCTTTCTGCTGGCGCAACAATTCGTGCGTCATCCTGACCTTGGCGATGATTTCTTCGCGGGCTTCGCTAGGGACTACGAACTTGTCGACCCTGAACACGCTACCACTGCCATGTTGTTGATTTAGCTGTTCCATTTCCGCTCTCCGACCGCAAACAGGCGCACCGTGCCCCTTCGATCGGCGGTCTACGATCTCAACTTAGGTTGAGGTCAAGCGGAAAATTCAACTCATTCTCGACACCTCAATTCACCTCCGAGGGGCGGCGGCGGACGACAACGCCGAACTCATCGCTTTCGCGAGCAATGCGCAGCCGCTCCTCAGCCTCGGTCGCCTCGCGCTGGCGGTCCCACATCGAGGCGTAGAGACCGGCCTTGCGCATCAAGGCGGCATGCGTGCCGCGCTCGGCGATCTGGCCGTCCTGCAGCACGATGATCTCGTCGGCCGAAATCACCGTCGATAGCCGATGGGCGATGACGATGGTGGTGCGCCCCTGGCTGACGAGATCGAGCGCTGCCTGTATCTCCTGTTCGGTATGGCTGTCGAGCGCCGAGGTCGCCTCGTCGAGCATCAGGATCGGCGGCGCCTTCAGGATCGTGCGGGCGATCGCCACGCGTTGCTTCTCGCCGCCGGACAGTTTCAGCCCACGTTCGCCGACCATCGAACGGTAGCCGTCGGGCAGCCGCTCGATGAACGGCCCGATCTGAGCGAGTTCAGCCGCCTTGCGGACGTCCTCTTCGCTGGCATCGACGCGACCGTAGCGGATGTTGTAGGCGATGGTGTCGTTGAACAGCACGGTGTCCTGCGGCACCATGCCGATCGCAGCGCGCAGGCTCTCCTGCGTTACGTCGCGAATGTCCTGGCCATCGATCAGGATCTTGCCGCCCTGAATGTCGTAGAAGCGGAACAGGAGCCGCGAAATGGTCGATTTGCCGGCGCCCGACGGCCCGACAATGGCAACCGTTTTTCCTGCGGGCACCTCGAAGCTGATACCTTTCAGGATTTTACGGTTGGGATCGTAGGAAAAGTGCACGTCGCGGAACTCGACCTTGCCGGCGCCGACGGCCAGCGGCTTGGCACCCGGTCTGTCGACGATCTCCTGCGGCACATCGAGCAGATCGAACATCTGCTCGATGTCGGTCAGCCCCTGGCGAATTTCGCGATAGATGAAGCCGATGAAATTGAGCGGCACCGAAAGCTGCATCAGCATGGCGTTGATGAAGACGAAGTCGCCAACCGTCTGCGTGCCGGCCTGCACCTCCAGCGCCGAAAGGCACATCACGACGACCGTGCCGAGACCGAAGATGACGCCCTGGCCGAAGTTCAGCCAGCCGAGCGAGGTCCAGATCCTGGTGGCTGATATCTCGTAGCGCGCCATCGACCGGTCGAAGCGCTCGGCTTCCATGCTCTCGTTGTTGAAATACTTGACCGTCTCGAAATTGAGCAGCGAGTCGATAGCCTTGGTGCTGGCGTCGGTGTCGCTGTCGTTCATGTCGCGGCGAATGACGATGCGCCAGTCGCTCGCCCTTATGGTGAACCAGATGTAGAGCCAGACCGTCACCGCCACCACAGCCACGTATTTCCAGCCATAGGTGACGGCGAAGATGCCGGCTGTCAGCGCGAATTCGAGGATGGTCGGCAAGGTGTTGAGGACGGTGAAGCGGACGATCGTCTCGATGCCCTTGGTGCCGCGCTCGATGATGCGCGACAGACCTCCGGTACGGCGCTCGAGATGGAAGCGCAGCGACAGCTGATGCATGTGGATGAAGGTACGGAAGGCGAGCTGGCGCACCGCATATTGTCCGACGCGGGCAAACAGCGCGTCGCGCAATTGGTTGAAACCGAGCTGCACCAGCCGCACGACATTATAGGCGACGACCAGCATGACCGGCGCCAGCAGGAAGGTCGGCAATGGCGGCACCGACTTGGCGTCGCCGGCCAGCGCATCGGTAGCCCATTTGAAGAAATAGGGACCGGCAACCAGTGTCAGCTTGGCGACGACCAGAAGCACTGTCGCCCATGCCACCCGCGCCCTAAGGTCGGCACGGTCGGCCGGCCACATGTAGGGCCACAGATTGCGCAATGTCCTGAAGGTCGAGCCGGAATCGGCGGAGACGGTTTTTTCGGCCATTTCTATGCCTTTTCGTATTTCTTAGCGGCCAGAGCAGCAGGAATTGACGAGCGCGGCCAGCGATGCAGAAACATCAGCTAGCGCATCGCCGTCGACCTGATAGCGCGAGCGTTGCCGGTCCGGTTCGTAGCGGACGAGCCCAGCGTCGACCAATATCTTCAAGTGCTGGGAGACGGTGGACTGTGCCAGGTCGAGATGGTCGACGACCTCCCGGCAGCAGCAGGAGCGGCTGGCCGAAAGATGCCTAAGGATCTCGATCCGCGCCGGGTGCGAAAGCGCGGCGAGCTTCGCGGCCACGGCGCGACTATCGGCGACGCCGCAGGTCTTCTCGATCAGGGGAGTATTCATCGTCTATCGGCGATAGGCGATGAACGAACTTTCCGCAAGAGGTCGGAAAGAAGAAAAGGATTTCTAATCGGCTTTTTTCGGGGCCGTCGTCATCTGGTCGCCCATTGCCTTGAAGTCGGCAGCCTCGCCTTCCTTCGACGTTTCCGGGACCTTGAAGACCTGCCCCGGCCATATGCGGTCGGGATTCCTGATCTGATCCTGATTGGCGAGGTAGATTGTCGAGTAGCGAACACCTTGGCCGTAGACCCGCCGCGAAATCCGCCACAGCGTATCGTGGCGGCGGATGATGACGGCGCTGTCGGCGTGTTCGAGTTTCGGCGCCGCGGTCTCGGGCACTTCAGCCGGGGGCGTCGCAGCCGCGACATCGGCCGGAGCCTCGGCTGCAGGAGCCGCAGGCGTCGTCGCATCAGCGCCCGCAGCCGGCGTGGCGGGGTCGGTTGCAGGCGCGGCCGGCTTCGCCACCGCGGCGACCGACTCGCCCGGCTCGCGCTCGAACGGCACGGCGGCACGGGCCACCACCTTGATCCCGTCGGCATCGAGCGCGTCGACATGGATGGTGTAGGTGCCGACCGGAATGTTGCGCGTCGCCTCGACCAGGAAATTGCCGTCGGGCGATGTCTTCGCGTCGCCGAGCAAGATATCGTTGGCATAGGCGCGTACCTTGCGGCCGGGATCGGCGAGTCCGGCGACGAAGATCTTGCTGCCGTCGATCTCGATCGCTTCGACGACGATCTTTGGCCCTGCGGCTGGCGTTGCGGGTGCGACCGGCACTTCCGGAGCGGCGGGGGCGGCATCGACAGTGGCCGGTGCCGCCGGTGCGGCTGGGGCCGGTGCCGCGGCAGCGGGGTCCTCGGCAGCCGGAGCGGCCGCCTTGTCGCCGGCAGGCGATTCAGGCTTCTTCTCGGGTGCAGGAACGGTGAGCAATTCGGAGGGCTTGCCGGGTTCTTCGATCATCGCCAGCACCTGGCCAGCAGGACTCTGGGGGATCGAGACGACGGCTGTCTGCACAGAGGGGGTCACGACATTGCCGGTCATTGACCGCAGCGCGATCGTGTAATCGCCGGGTTTCAGCGGATCGTCGAGAACGATGGCGAAAGCGCCATCGGCACCGGCGACGGTCGAGCCGAGAACCGTCGAACCATTGAGTATCTCGACCTTGGCGTTGGGTGCGGCATTGCCGGCGACGACGATAGAGCCTTTGATTTCAACCCGAACGATATCGAAGGTCGGCGCGATCGCATCGGCCGTGGCCGGCGCTGCCGGTGCCATCGCATCTGTGGCCGGCGCGGGCGGAGGCGGCCCATCGGTCCCTGGCTCGGCCGGCTTCTGGACCGGCGGCGTCAGCGATACCACTTCCGCCGGTGGCGTGCGATTGAGATACGGATCGAGCG
>NZ_RZTA01000147.1:0-13617 GCF_004023115.1 Mesorhizobium sp. M6A.T.Cr.TU.017.01.1.1 | reverse complement strand
CGGCTGCATGGTCCGCCACGACCTTCAATTGTCTGTCGACGCCGAGCCTCCGCATCATGCGGCCCATCAAGGCCGTCCTGGCGTCAATCGAAATCAGGTAGTCGAGAAACGTCATGTCGTTCACTCCTGCATTTTGGCAATCATTGCTACATTGGCGGCTGACGACATTGATCTTGGTCAACAGGATGCTCCGTTGCCGACTCGACAGTGGATCTTGCAAACGGGTGCGTTGTCGGTTGCAACTTCAGAGCGCGAAAGCAGCGCCATCTTCGACGAAAACGGGTGCCGGATGGGGTTGATTCCGGCCCGTCGATTAGGGCGGTGAGTGGGTTCGACAGACCTTCAATACGACAGGAAGCGATTGATGCCGTTGTCTTCGATCAGCGTGCGGGTGACGCCGCCGAAGGCCCATTCCCGGAGGCGGCTATGGCCGTAAGCACCGGAGACGATCAGATCAGCGTGGATCGAGCGCGCAAACGCCAGCAGATGGTCGCCATCCGCCTCGCCAGTGAGCAGTTCTGTTTGTGGCATGATGCCATGGTTTTCTAGATAAGCCGCGACATCGGCGAGGCTGTATCGGGCGCTTTCGCTGCGGTCGGTATCGATCGTGGCGACGATGACCTCATTGGCCCGGGCCAGGAAAGGCAATGCATCCGCTATCGCCCGTCGCGCCTCCCTGGTGTCTTTCCAGGCGACCAACACGGTCTTTGCCAAAACATGTTCGACATTGCTTGCGGCGACAAGGACTGGCCGGCCTGTGCCGAGAGCAAGGCTCCCGACATCCACGGCGCGATAGACATTTTCTCCCTCCTCGCCGCTGGTAACGATGAGGTCGGCCGCGCGGGCGGAGACGCTAAGGAAGCGGGTCGGGTTGCAGACTTCCTGCCCCCATTCGCTGCTGATCGAAGCAGGAACCAGCCTCTCGAATTCGGCACGCAGTTCGGCAAGCCGCTTTTCGATTTCCGTCCGCTGGATCTGCATGATCTCGCCTTCATAGACCATGCCGTCGCCGGTCGCGACGAGCGGCGGGACGTCTGCAGCCGCCAGGCCGATAAGGTGAGTCCCGAAGCGTTCCGCAAGCTCGATCCCCAACTTCACCATGGATGTAGGAGGTGCATCTACGGCAAGGTTTAGAATAATTGACTTGTAGGACATCGCGGTCGCCTTTCGCTGGAGCGCTTGAATGCGATAATGAAGTGCATCCGCCGGCACTCGACGCCTTGATGCGAGTCAAAAAACGCTACCTACCCAATCGGCCGCGGCTCGCTGTTTTGATCGGTTTGCATTGCTGGAAGAGATGTGCAGCAAAGCGATGAATGATAACTAGACTGCGTTGCGGGTTCCCCGATCAAAGGACTTCATTTGGACGACAAACAAACACGTGACTTATCAACCGGCGCTCGCGGTGAAGGGCCGGCCACGGCCGATCACGACCGGCTCTCCCTGATGTTCGAGCAGGCCCCGGGGTTCATGACGTTGATGCGTGAGCCGGGTCATGTCTTCGAATTGACCAATGCCGCCTATCAGCGCCTGATCGGTGAACGGCAGGTCATTGGAAAGTCGGTACGCGAGGCTCTGCCCGAGCTTGAAAGCCAAGGCTTCTATGAACTGCTGGACCAGGTATACGCAACTGGTGAACCCTATATTGGCCGGGGGGTGAAAGTCGCTCTTCGCAACAAGGATGACGAGCCGACCGAAGAGCATATCCTCGATTTCGTCTATCAGCCCATCAAGGCCGAGGATGGTCGCATCACGGCTATTTTTGTCGAAGGCACGGACGTCAGCGAGCTTTCCTATGCAAACGCCGCCCTTCGATTGCGCGAAGATCATTTGCGCTCGATCCTGGCGACGGTGCCCGACGCAATGGTCGTCATCGACGAACAAGGCCGTATTCAGTCCTTCAGCACGGCTGCCGAAACACTGTTCGGGTACCAGTCCAGCGAAGTCCTCGGTCAAAATGTCAGTCTGCTGATGCCGTCGCCCTATCGCGAAGAGCATGACGCCTATCTGCACCGCTACCTTACCACCGGAGAGCGCCGGATCATCGGGCTCGGCCGCACGGTGACGGGAATGCGCAAGGATGGCTCGACCTTTCCCATGGAACTTTCGGTTGGTGAGATGCATCCCGGGACCGGCCGCTTCTTTACCGGCTTCTGCCGCGACCTGACCGAACGCCACAAGGCAGAAGCCAGAATACAGGAGCAGCAGCAGGAGCTTCTCCATATGGCGCGGTTTACCGCGCTCGGCGAAATGGCCTCGACGTTGGCACATGAAATCAACCAGCCGCTCACGGCCATTACGAATTACCTCAAAGGCAGCCGGCGGCTTCTCGAAAAGAGCACGGAAGAGAACGCGCCGATGTTGAGGGAGGCCGTCGAAAAAGCAGCGGAACAGGCCTTGAGGGCCGGAGATGTCATTCGCCACCTTCGCGACTTCGTCGCGAGAGGCGAGAGCGAGCGGCAGATTGAACGTCTGCCGGCGCTGATCGAGGAAGCCGCTTCGCTGGCCCTGGTCGGCGCAAGGGAAATTGATGTCCGCGTCACCTACCAACTCGATCCTGCAGCCGAACTCGTCTTGACGGACCGCATCCAGATTCAACAGGTTTTGCTCAACCTGATGCGCAACGCGGTCGAGGCAATGCAAGGCGTCCCACGCCGCGAGTTGCACGTGACGACCGTTGCCAGGGATGACGGGATGGCCGAGGTGAGTGTGATCGACACTGGCACGGGCCTGGCGCCGGAGGTCTCGGCTCAGCTTTTCCAGCCATTTGTCACCACCAAAAAGCAGGGCATGGGCGTTGGCCTCTCCATTTGCCGCACTATCGTCGAATCGCACGGTGGTCACATCTGGGCCGAGGCAATGCCCGCTGGAGGAACCGCTTTCCGGTTTACCCTGCGCATCGTGCAGAAGGAAGAAGTCGCCAATGGCCAGTAACGATCTTGTGCATGTGGTCGACGACGACGTCGAGGTTCGCAAGTCGCTTGGTTTTCTTCTGGCGACGGCGGACTTCGCCGTGCGCCTATACGAATCGGCGTCGGCTTTTCTGGCCACAGCGACGGGCAATCTCGACGGCTGTATCGTGACGGACGTTCGCATGCCCGGCATTGACGGGATCGAGTTCCTGCGACAGCTCAGATCCCGCGGACATTCGATCCCGGTCATTGTCATGACCGGTCATGCCGATGTTGCGCTCGCCGTTCAGGCGATGAAAGAAGGTGCCGCCGATTTCATCGAAAAACCTTTCGACGACGTTATTCTGATCGATGCGATCCGCTCTGCGTTGGGCAACCGCAACCAGGTCCATGCAGCTCACCCTCAATCCGCCGAGATACGTGCTCGCTTGTCGACATTGTCGGAGCGGGAGAAGCAGGTGCTGGACGGGTTGGTGTCGGGCCTGCCCAACAAGACGATCGCCTACGATTTGGGGATCAGCCCACGAACAGTCGAGATCCACCGCGCCAATGTCATGAGCAAGATGAATGCAAGCAGCCTGTCGCATCTCGTGCGGATGGCACTGATTGTCGAATCTCAAGCCTAAGGGTGGTCGCTAAGGGCGTCGCTCTTGCCGGCCGCAACCCGCTCCGGCGCCCACTCTCTCCAATGGGTCGGACGGATGTCGATACGCGCACCGGTCGCGGCATTCTTCCAGCCCTCCGTCCCTCGTATGCAGGGAAATACGAGCGCATGCTCGCCATCCTCGTCGAAGACAGCCAGTTCGAGATTGCGACCAAACGGAGCGCTTAGGATTGGCTTCCACATCCGCCTAGGATGCGCAGAGACAGCAAGCGCGCCTTGATCTGGATCATTTTCCGGAGTCGCCGAATGCGCGACTATGCGCCTCGCCGCCTGCGAGCCGGGCCGAAAGCACCCAGCAGGCCGCGAGACGTAGGAGATCGCACCGATGCTGATCCGCACACTTTCCGCGCTGGAATGTACGAAATTGCTGACAGCAAATCGTGTAGGCCGCCTGGCGTCCGCGAAGGACGGGCAACCCTATGTCGTGCCGTTATACTATGCGCATGCAGACAACCATCTGTACGCGTTCTCGATGCCTGGCAAGAAGATCGACTGGATGCGAGCCAATCCGCTTGTGTGCGTCCAGGTCGACGAACACGGCCAAGGTCGAGGATGGAAAAGCGTTGTTGTCGACGGCCGATACGAAGAGCTGCCTGATAGGGTCGGTCACAAGGCTGAGCGCGACCATGCATGGACTGTGCTAAGCAAATACGCGAACTGGTGGGAGCCAGGCGCCCTCAAACCCGTGATACCTCCGATTTCAGACAGCGCGCCGCATGTTTTCTTCCGAATCCTGATCCAGCAGGTGTCGGGCAGGGAAGCAGGCGAGTAAACTGCCGCCCATGGATCCACTCATCGCCCGGCTGGGACTGGCCTTGGCAATTGGCCTGCTCGTCGGACTGGAACGTGGCTGGCGGGAGCGAGGCGCTCCCGACCGCAGCCGTACGGCTGGAATTCGCACTTTCGGCATATCCGGCTTGCTCGGCGGCATTCTCGCAGCTCTGGCGGAAGCGCTTGGCGCGGTTTCAGTGCTGGTGGGAGGATTTGTCGCCTTCGCCGCGATCTTTGCGTGGTACAAGGCGCGCGAGGCGGCTCATGACAAGGATTTCAGCGTTACGGCAGTGATCGCCGCGCTCGGCGTTTTCGCACTCGGTGCGCTATCGGTCGCCGGTGACTATCGTGTTGCCGCTGCCGGAGGGGCTGCACTTGCGGCGGTCCTTGCCAGTCGCGAGATCCTGCACGGGCTCTTGAAGCGACTGACCTGGATCGAACTGCGCTCGGCGCTGATCCTGGCGGTGATGACGGCGATCGTCTTGCCCTTACTGCCAAACCGGACGATGGATCCTTGGGGCGGCTTCAACCCCTGGGAAATCTGGTTCCTGACGGTGCTGATGGCATCGATTTCGTTCGCCGGCTACGTTGCCGTCCGCGTTCTCGGAACCACACGTGGTCTGCTTGTCAGCTCGCTCGTTGGTGCAATCGTTTCGTCCACAGCGGTGACCGCGGCGCTTGCCCGCAACGCCGCGTCAGCGGGCGACGCTCTGCCACTCGCCGGAGCAGCTTCGCTGGCTGCGATGGTTTCGGTGCTGCGTGTTTGTGCCGTGGTTCTGATCATCGAGCCAAGCGTGTTTACGTCGGTCGGTATCCCGGCCATTGCTGCTGCGCTTGTTTTCGCTGCCTGCGGCGCAATCCTGTTGATCCGCAGCGGCGAGGATAGCAAAAGTGGCGGGCTTGCGCGAAACCCATTCGAATTGGGTCCGCTGCTGCTCTTCGCTCTGCTCTTTGCAATCGTCGCGACTGCGAGTGCAGCGTTGGCAGCTCAATTTGGCGAGCGCGGCTTGCTGGCGACCTCGGCGCTAGCCGGTGCGTTCGATGTTGATGTCTCGGTGCTCGGTGCGTTGCGTCTGGTCAAGCAGTCGGTTCCCGCCGAGACGATCGGGCAGGCCGTGCTGGTGGCGCTGGCGGCAAACGCGATCGGCCGCCTGTCATTGGCGGTATCTGCCGGTCCGATCGGGTTCTGGTTGCCTTTGGCCGGTGCAACCCTGATAGCTGCCGCAGTTGGTTATTTCGCCATGGCGCTGTGTGGCGTCTGAGCCCATTCAGATTCTCCACCACGTCTGTGACTTGGCTCTAGGTAGTTCCCCGTAGGGACATAACCGAATTTCGCAGCCTGCGGATTCGGGCGATTGCTGTGACACGGATTAACCGGGGAAACAGCCATGCACGCCTACACGACCTCGCGAATCGCAGCACAGTCACGGACGCCTCAGCCGCACCCGTCGGAGGTATTCCATCCGGCACTGCTGCAGCCACTCAGCTTCTTCTCCGCTGGTGCCGAAATCTATGCTCAGGGGGAAAAGGCTGGGGCCTTCTACCAGGTCGAGTTTGGCGCCGTGCGCATCTATCGCCTGCTCGCCGACGGCCGCCGGCAGATCAGTGCTTTCCACCTGGCTGGAGAGACTTTCGGCTTCGAAGCCGGCACGACGCATCATTTCTTCGCCGAAGCGGTCAACGCCACTGGCATCCGCGTCTTTCGTCTTGCCGCTGGGGCTGACATGTCTGGTCAACTGCTGCCGTTGGCGCTCAAAGGCCTGACAAGAGCACAGGAACACCTCCTGGTTCTAGGTCGCCAGAACGCCACAGAGCGCGTCGCGGCGTTCCTGGTCGATATGGCGGAGCGCCAAGGGGATCTGCGCCAGGTCGAGCTGCCGATGTCTCGTATGGATATCGGCGACTATCTCGGCCTCACCATCGAGACCGTGTCGAGGGTTTTCACCAAGCTGAAGGAAAGAGGCGTCATTCGTTTGATTAACCTGCGTTGCGTCGAAATCGTTAAGCAGGACGCGCTGCACCTTATGAGTGAATGAGTCCAACTCTGGTTATAGCAAGGAAACGCGCGGCTATGGGGGGAGCGAATAGGCTTCGAGCAATACGACCCGGGCCCCTTGCCGTTCCCGGCGGACAAGCCACTTTGCAGCACCATCGGCGACTCGATCGGCCCGAGATCAGCCGAATGACGAGCGCTTTGGAGTCTTTTGAGCCTTCGGCCGAAGGCAGAACCGCCTAATTGCACGTCGTTACCGCCGATTGCCGCATGCATCGTTCCAAGGTCTTTTGAAACCAGGGGTCTGGAGCTAGGTGTGACGGGTGCCATCAACGAGACGGAGAAAATTGACGAACGGGCCCAAAACCATTTCCTTCAAAACTAGCGGACTTAACCGACAACGTTCAATTCGATCTCGAAGAATTAAGCGTAAGTAATTCATATTTAATATTTTGGTGGGCCCGGAGGGACTCGAACCCCCAACCAAGCGGTTATGAGCCGCCGGCTCTAACCATTGAGCTACAGGCCCCACACGCGGCTGGATTAATGTTTTTCCCCGAGCCGCACAAGGCTTTCCTAACTGGCTGGCCGAGATCGCCCAAATCAGCCCATATTCAGACATTAGAGCGACGTGCGTCCACTTAGACGCACAAAGTACGCTCTAACGCTTTGAATCTACGCATCGTGCTTTCCGAAATCGATTCCGATTTTCGGGCCGACGCGGTAGTCGACAAGCGCGACTGGATCGCAGACCGAGGAGATTTTTATGACCAGACATCTTTTGCCCTTGGCGCTCGCCGCCGCAATCGCTTTTCCGGCGATGGCCGGCGCGGCCGATTCGCCGCCCCCGCCCCGCATCATCGTCACCGGCGAAGGCGAAGCGACCGCGGCCCCCGATCTGGCGCTGCTGACGCTCAGCGTCATGCGCGAAGCCAAGACCGCGCGCGCCGCGCTCGATGCCAACAACGACGCCATGGCATCCGTGATCGCAGCTATGAAGTCGGCTGGCATCAAGGAGCGCGACCTGCAGACAGCCGGCATCCAGATCAGCCCGCGCTACAACTATACCAACAAGCCGGACGGCAGCCAGGAAGCCGAACTCATCGCCTACCAGGTGACCAACACACTTTCGGTGCGTATCCGCGACATCGACAAAACAGGCGAGATTCTCGACAAGGCGGTATCGCTCGGCGTCAACCAGGGCGGCGGCATCTCGTTTTCCAACGAGAACCCGGCTGCCACCGTCGCCGAAGCCCGCAAAAAAGCGGTCGCCGACGCCATGGCCAAGGCCAAGACGCTGGCCGAAGCCGCCGGCGTCAACGTCGGGCGCGTGCTGGAAATCACCGACCAGAACGTCGCGCCGCCGCCGATACCGATGAACGCCAAGGCCTTCGACGCGGCCCGCGCATCGGTTCCGGTGGAGGCCGGCGAGAATTCCTACACGGTGCAGGTCACCGTCACTTTCGAGTTGAAGTGACCGTCGCCTGAAGGTCCGGCCCGTAGTTCAGCGTGGCTGAAGCGCGGGCAACCGGCAACATCGATCCTACTGCATCAAAAAACCCCGGAGGACTGATCCTCCGGGGTTTTTTCGAGCCGCACCCTTCCGTCTCAGCGGAAAGGGGCTCTGCTACTCCAGACCGACCTTCGCAGAAGGTCGTGTCTCCAGACCGACCTTCGCAGACGGTCATGTCCAAGCTGATCTTCGCAGAAGATCATGCTTCTGAGCTGATCCTTTCCGAAGCGGATTCGGAAAGATCATCCTTAAACAAGACCGCCGTTGCCGGTCGGCAACGTGCCGAACACTTACCGGTAGATAACTGGGCAGCCGCGCTCGTTGGCGAACACGATCACCACCCGATCGCCATACTGACGGCCCGCGACCTTGACCGTACGGCGGTTGACGTCGATGATGCGGGCGCGGCGCAGGCCCATGCGCTCGGCTTTGTTGACAGCGCGCTCCGGCGAGCAGGACCGGCGCCAGTAGCGGTCGCGGTCACGGCGGCGTTCGCGGTAGAAACCATCGTCGTCGCCGGTATAGACGCCGACGCGCGGATCGTCGTTATTGCCGAAGCCGAGATAGATGCTATCTGCATGAGCAGTGGCGGGGATAGCGGCAAGCGTGCCGAGGCTGATAAGCGCCGAAAGGGTCGCCGTCTTGATCGTGTTGAACATTGTCTTCTCTCCTTGTTCAGGGCTTCCGCCCGTCTGATCGAACCAATGGGCCGAGAACCAATACGCCTTGGTCGAACCGATGGGGAGGAGAATGCGCCTGCGTATCTGAACTTTTTACGAACCGGCCGTTCATTTCGGGTTCATGTGGCAACAAGAAATCGTTGCGCAGTCTTCTCCGCAATCCGGCTCTGAATCCTGGCCGGTTCTGAATTATCTGGCCGGTTCTGAACCATTTGGCCGGTTCTGAACTGAACTATTTGGCCGGTTCTGAACCATCTCGACAGAAACGCCCTGTCGCGCAGCCGGTTCCGGGACTTAAGGCCCGGAACCTAGGGCTCATCGTCCAGCATGTGCTCGAAATAGTCGTCCGGCTCGGCAAGATCGGTCTCGCTGGCGCTGACGCGGCCGCGCATCGAAATGCCGGCCTCATGCACCGTCTCGGCACTTCCCGACACCAGCCTGTGCCACCAGTAGAGATCGTGGCCCTCGGCGACCAGCCGGTAGGCGCAGGTTTTGGGCAGCCAGCTGATGGTGCGTACATTCTGCGGCGTCAGCCCGACGCAGTCCGGGACCCGCGCCAGCCGGTTGGCATAGTCCGAGCAGCGGCAAGTTTCGGCATCGAACAGCCGGCAGCCGACGCTCGTCCAGTAGATCTCGCCGCTGTCTTCGTCCTCAAGTTTCGACAGGCAGCATTTGCCACAGCCGTCGCAAAGCGATTCCCACTCGGCCGGCGTCATCGCTTCGAGCGACTTGGTTTTCCAGAACGGCGTTTCCATCGACGGGATGTGGCCCCCGCTGGCGCCAAGGTCAAGCACCACGACAGGCGTAAACCCTGCCAGCACCATAGGAATGACACGAAGTCGCCTTCAAAACGCCGGCCAATCGCCCTTCGCGGCCGTTAATGCCCGCTAACCGGAACCAATCCGGTTGATGAACAGTTTGGGCCGGGATGGGACGCCAAAAGGAGGATTTCTAATGAAACGCCAACCACGGATTCTGGCAGGCACGGCACTTGGCCTGTTGATGGCGTCCGCGCCGTTGGGCGCATTCCCGCTGCAAGGCAACGCCGCGTTCGGCCCGCCGCAGCGTGCCGCAACGCCGTTGATCCTGGCGCAATCGAATTGCCCCGAAGGCGAGTCGGCGGAAGGCTGCGCACAGCAGGCGGAACCGGAGCAGAGGCCTCGCAAGAAGCGCGAGCGGCAGAGCGAATCAGCTCCCATGGAGCAGGCGGCGCCTTCCGGGGACGAGCAAGAGGGCAATCAACGCAGAAAGAAGCGCGACCGGCAGCAGCAGATTGAAGCCGCACCCGCCGAACAGGCCGCCCCGGCCGAAGAGCAAAAACCGCGCAGAAAGAAGCGCGACCAACAGCAGATCGAAGCAGCACCGGCCGATCAGCCAGCCGAACAACTCCAGCCGCGCAGAAAGAAGCGCGACCGGCAGATCGAAGCAGCACCGGCCGAGCAGCCAGCAGAACAGGCGGCGCCTGCGAGCGACGAACAGCAGCCCAAGCCGCGCAGAAAGAAGCGCGACCGGCAACAGCAGATTGAAGCCGCACCCGCCGAACAGCCAGCCGAACAGGCCGCGCCTGCGAACGACGAACAGCAGCCCAAGCCACGCAGGAAGAAGCGCGACCAGCAACAGCAGATCGAGGCCGCACCCGCCGAAGAGCCCGCCGGGCAGGCGGCGCCTCGCGAAAAGGCCGCACCTGCAAATGACAACGAGCAGGTCACGCCGCGCAGGAAGAAGCGGGACCAGGATCAGCAGATCGAAGCCGCACCATCCGAACAGCCGGCCAAGAAGGAAACACCCGCCGGCGAGCCTGCCCCGCAGGCCGAGCCGCTTCCCACTCCAACCGACCGGCAAGCGGCTCCTGCCGAGGGCGAACAGCCTTTGGACCAAGCCAGAAAGCGCGGCAAGAAGCCTATCGGCGAACAGCCGGTGACGGGAGAGCAGCCCACAACCGGCGAGCAGCCCGCCGAGGGCGAACAGGCCGCGCCCGCCGAAGGGGAAGGTCCGGCCCAGGGCGAGGCTCCCGTGTTCGACAGCCAGAAGGATGCCGTGCGCAAGCGCAGAGGCGGCAGGGACAACGCGCAAGAGACGGGCGGCCAGGACGCGGGCGGTCAGCCCACCCAGCAGAACGGCGAGCAGGCGGAAGCCCCGAAGCCGGCTCCCGTCGACCAGGGACCGCCGCCCACCGACGACAGGGCGGCCCAGCAGGAGCTCAACCTTGAGAGGATGGTTCCGGTGACGGAGGAAAAGGGCAAACGCGTTGAGCGTGCGCCCGACGATGAGGACATTCGCCGCCGTCCACGCCCGCGCGGGGTCGACGTCGTCAGGGAACTCGGCGACCGCGTTATCCTCCAGTTCAACAACCAGACGATCGTGGAAAGCGACGATGCCCCGCGCATGCACCGTGGCGCGAGGAACGTCTACTATGAGGAGCTGTCGGGCGATCGCACCCGGGAAATCGTCGAGCGTGACAACGGAATCCAGATCGTCACCATCCGCAACCGCTACGGCGACGTCATCCAGCGTTCACGCATCGCGCCCGACGGACGCGAATATGTGCTGAGCTATGTCGACGAGCGGTACTATCACGACGATAGCGACTGGCGCGATCCGGGCGACGACCTGCCGCCGATTCGGATCGACATTCCGCGCGAGGAGTACATTTTGGACGCCGAAGACATCGAGGATCCGGGCGACTACTATACCTTCCTCGAACAGCCGCCGGTGGAGCGGGTGCAGCGCCTCTACTCGATCGACGAGGTCAAGCGCTCGGCCCGCGTGCGCGACATCGCCCGCCGCATCGACCTCGACACGCTGAACTTCGAATTCGGCTCAGCCTCGATCCCCGAAACCGAGGTGCAGAAACTGGAAGGCGTCGCCAGCGCGATGGAGAAGCTGCTCGAGAAGAACCCGGCGGAAACCTTCCTGATCGAAGGCCATACCGATGCCGTCGGCAGGCCGGAGGCGAACCTCGCTCTATCCGACCGTCGCGCGGAGGCTGTCGCCGAAGCCTTGACCAATGCCTTCAGCATCCCGCCGGAGAACCTGACGACACAGGGCTATGGCGAGGAGTATCTCAAGGTCAACACGTCGGAGCCTAATCGCGAGAACCGTCGCGTCGCCATCCGCCGCATCACCTCGCTGGTGGCGCCGGTCGCTAGCGCGAATTAGGCCATGGTCCCTAAAAGTGGAAACCGGTTTTCGGAAAGACCATGGCCAACTTTAAAGCAACGATTCCAGAAACCTGAACTGGTTTCTGGAATCTATACGGGAAGACGTAGCCCACCCCGGTTTCACCGGGATGGGCGATTTCCGGGAATGAGCCGAGGGTAAAGGAGAATGTAGGTCGCGATTTTGACCAGGGATTGAATCGCGAGGTCGTCCACCCCAGATTCTGTATAGGGCTTCCCTGCCCTGTCCCGACTCCAGCGGGACACATGAGCCCCGCCGGTGTCCCCTCCCCGGCGGGGCTTTCGTTTCGGGCTCGGTGTTGAACTGAAGCCTTGCGAGGCCCAGATAATTCCTCACGGTGGCCCTCCGCCTCAAAGCCAACAAGGCCGAGGAGTGAGAGCGGCGCCCGGTGCCCGTCAGTAGATACTTTTGATGTTGGTTTCCGAATTGGCAAACACCTCGTCGGGCACGAAGAAGTCACCGGCGAGCGGACCTGTCGCATCAGGCGCATAGATCGAAAAATCGCTGACGCCTTCGGCGCGCAGCACCTCCTCGTCGATGTAGAAATTGCCGGTCGCCTCGCGCGACGGCCTAAGCAGGATCGCATGCGCGGCATCGGCCATGATGTCGGGCGAACGGCTCATCGCTGCCACCGTCGCCCCGCCCAGGAGATTGCGCACCGCTGCCGTATCGATCGTCGAGATCGGCCACAGCGAATTGACGGCGATGCCGTCCCGAGCGAACTCCGCGCTCATGCCCAGCGTGCACATGGACATGCCGAATTTGGCCATCGTATAGGCGACATGGTTCTTGAACCATTTGGCCTTCACGTCGAGCGGCGGCGCCAGATTCAAGATGTGAGGATTGGCAGCCAACTTCAGGTGCGGAATGCACATTTTGGAAACCAGAAACGTGCCGCGCGTGTTGATCTGGTGCATCAGATCGTAGCGCTTCATGTCGGTTTCCAGCGTGCCGGTAAGCTGGATGGCGCTGGCATTGTTAATGCAGATGTCGATGCCGCCGAATTTTTCGACGGTCCGGGCGACCGCCTCGGCCACCTGCTCCTCCTCGCGTATGTCGCATAATGCCGGCAGCGCCTTGCCACCGGCCTGCTCGATCTCTTGCGCCGCCGTATAGATGGTGCCCGGCAGCTTCGGGTGCGGTTCGGCGGTCTTGGCCGCGATCGTCACATTGGCGCCGTCGCGCGCAGCGCGCAGCGCGATCGCCAGCCCGATGCCGCGCGACCCGCCGGAGATGAACAGCGTCTTTCCCTTGAGCGACATATCCTTCCGCCTCCCTTGCGACATCACAGGCGTGATCCTTGCGCGGCAGTTGCATGCGGCGCAAGGCCCAACACGCCGGATGTGCGTTACGCTGCGTCGGCTTGGACGGACAAGTTAGACCAGCACCAGGCCTTGCCGCATGGCGATGGCGATCGCGTCGGTGCGGTTGGCCGCCCCGAGCTTGACCAGGATCGCCGCGACGTGGAACTTCGCCGTGTGCACGGAAATGTTCAGCCGCCGCGCGATCACCTTGTTGGGTGCGCCCTCGGCCAAAAGCGCCAGCACTTCGCTCTCGCGCGGCGAAAGCGCCGGCCGGCCGGCCCTGTCGTCGACCGGCTCCTCGTCGGACAGGTCGTCGTCATGGAAGGCGAAGTCGTCATGCCGATCGGACAAAGGGCGGCTCTCGCCCGAGATCCGATAGCCAGCCGCCGCCAGCCGCGCGGCGGCAGCGATCAGCACCTCGTCCGCCGTCGTCGGCAACACGGCGAACACCGCGCCCGCCGCCCGCTCACGGTCCGCTTGAAGGGACAGCAGCACATGCGGTATCGCGGCGTCGACGTCCCCACCTCGCTCGGTATCGACGATGGCAACATCCGCCATCTCGCTGCCGCTCACCAGAGCCGGCAAGAAATCTTCCGTTGC
>NZ_RZTA01000146.1:0-13800 GCF_004023115.1 Mesorhizobium sp. M6A.T.Cr.TU.017.01.1.1 | reverse complement strand
CATCATGACCTTCTTCCCGATGCTGGTGAATACGGTCGCCGGCCTTGCCGCCTCCGGCCATATGGAGCGCGACCTGATGCGCACCTATGCGTCGAGCTATTGGCAGACGCTGTTCAAGCTGCGGTTGCCGGCGGCAGCCCCCTTCATCTTCAACGCACTGAAGATCAATTCGACGCTGGCGTTGATCGGCGCCATCGTCGCGGAGTTCTTCGGCACACCGGTGGTCGGCATGGGATTCCGGATTTCGACCGAGGTCGGACGGATGAACATCGACATGGTCTGGGCCGAAATCGCAGTTGCAGCACTTGCGGGTTCGGTCTTTTATGGCGTGGTCGCTCTTTTCGAGAGAGCAGTCACGTTTTGGCATCCCTCCGTCCGTGGTGGATAGGGCGGTGGCGGGTTTGGAATCAGGAGCGCATTGAAGGTCCTGATCCTAAAGGGTGAACACTTAACTTCAGAGGGTAAAAACATGAAAAGACTTGTTATTTCGATGCTGGCCGGCGCGATGTCGCTTGCCGCGTTCCAGGCGATGGCTGCAGACAAGGTGACGCTGCAGCTGAAATGGGTCACGCAGGCCCAGTTCGCCGGCTACTACGTCGCCAAGGACAAGGGGTTCTATGAGGCCGAAGGCCTCGACGTCGAGATCAAGCCGGGCGGCCCCGATATCGCGCCCGAGCAGGTGATCGCCGGCGGCGGCGCCGATGTCATCGTCGACTGGATGGGCGGCGCGCTCGCCGCACGCGAAAAGGGCGTGCCGCTGGTCAATATCGCCCAGCCGTTCAAGAAGGCCGGCATGCAGCTGGTCTGCCCGAAGGATGGCCCGATCAAGACCGAAGCCGACTTCAAGGGCCATACGCTCGGCGTCTGGTTCTTCGGCAACGAATATCCGTTCTACGCCTGGATGAACAAGCTCGGCCTGAAGACCGACGGCGGTCCGGACGGCGTCACCGTGTTGAAGCAGAGTTTCGACGTGCAACCGCTGATCCAGAAGCAGGCGGATTGCATTTCGGTCATGACCTACAACGAATACTGGCAGCTCATCGACGCCGGCTACAAGCCGGAAGAGCTGATCGTGTTCAACTACTCGGCTATGGGCAACGACCTGCTTGAGGACGGGCTCTATGCGTCCGAGGACAAGCTCAAGGATCCGGCCTTCGAGGACAAGATGGTGCGTTTCGTGCGCGCCTCGATGAAAGGCTGGAAATACGCCGTCGACAATTCCGACGAGGCGGCCGGCATCGTCATGGACAATGGCGGCCAGGACGAGAACCACCAGAAGCGCATGATGGGCGAAGTCGCCAAGCTGATCGACAACGCCGACGGCAAGCTCGACCCGGCGACCTACGCACGCACCGCCAAAGCGCTGCTTGACCAGAAGATCATCACCAAGGAGCCGACCGGCGCCTACACAACCGCCATCACCGACAAGGCCATTAAATAGCGGCCATTAAATAGGGGCCATCAAATAGGGCGATTAGGTAGGGTGATTAATCGGGCTTCTGGCCTGCAATTCGAAAAGGGGCGGGCGACCGCCCCTTTTGAGACGTAAAATAGCCGTTACCGGTGGAAACATCCGCTCGCCACAACCGTTGTTCCGGTGCATCCAGCTTCAGCGGATGTCACCGCCACAACGGAGATTTCCATGCGCATGCAATCCTTCTCGCCGATGCTTTCGGCGTTGGCCGTTTCGGCTTCCCTCCTGTGCGCTTCAGCGGCCTTGGCCGACATGATGAAGATGAAGGCAACGCTCGATGGCGCTCAGCAGAATCCGCCCGTTACCACGGAGGGCAAAGGCGAGGCCGATCTCGGCTTCAACACCGCCACCAAACAGCTCAGCTGGAACGTGACGTATTCAGGGCTCAGTGGACCGGCGACGGCCGGACATATTCACGGCCCGGCAGAAAAGGGTGAAAATGCCGGCGTCGCCGTCCCGTTCAAGGGCGCTCCGAAAAGCCCGTTCAAGGGGGCCGCGATCCTGACCGACGCGCAGGCTGCCGACCTGATGGCCGGCAAATATTACATCAACATCCATACGGCGGCCCACAAGGATGGCGAAATCCGCGGCCAGATCGAGAAGGCGGCGGCGATGTAGCGCAACGTCGCCCGAGGGCGATTATAGCGCTGCATTAACCCGTCGAAGTTTGCGGGACAGCGCCTCGTGGGCGCGAAGGAACTCGGCCTATGCGTCTGACGCTCAGGACCTGTCGCGGATCTGGGTCATCGTCCGGGTCGGCGTGATGGCCTCGGGGTCGAGCCTGATCTCGACGATCGACGGCTTGCCGCTGGCGCGGGCGCGTTCGAAGGCCGGCGCGAAGTCGGCCGTCTTCTCGACCGTTTCTCCGTGGCCGCCATAGGCGCGGGCCAAAGCCGCGAAGTCGGGATTTCTGAGATCGGTGGCGACGACACGGCCCGGATACTCGCGCTCCTGATGCATGCGGATGGTGCCGTAGATGCCGTTGTTGACGACGACGACGATGATCGGCAGATCGTATTGCACGGCGGTGGCGAACTCCTGCCCGTTCATCAGGAAGCAGCCGTCGCCGGCAAAGGCGATCACGTCGCGCTCGGGAAACAATTCCTTGGCGGCGACCGCCGCCGGCGTGCCGTAGCCCATCGAGCCGGAGGTCGGTGCTGCCTGCGTGGCGAAGCGCCGGGAACGGTGGAAGCGGTGCACCCAGGTTGCGTAGTTGCCGGCGCCGTTGGTGAGGATCGCATCGTCGGGCAGCATCGTTTCGAGATAGTTCATGATCGGTCCCATCTGGACGGCGCCGGGACCACTTTCGGGCGGTGTCGACCAGTCGAGATAGGCGGCGTGCAGCTTCGGTGTTTCATCCGCCCAGACCGGCGTGGCGGCCGGCTTGCGCCCGGCGAAGGCTTCGACGAAAGCGGAAGGCGAGGCGTTGATCGCCAGCGTTGGTCGGTAGACGCGGCCGAGCTCGCTGGCATCGGCGTGGACATGGACCAGCGTCTGGTCGGGGTAGGGGCTCTTGAGCAGCGTGTAGTCGGAGGATGGCATCTCGCCCATGCGGCCGCCGACGAGCAGCACGAGGTCGGCCTGCTTGATGGCGGTCGCCAGCTTCGGGTTGATGCCGATGCCGACATCGCCGGCATAGTTCGGGTGTAGATGATCGAACAGCATCTGGCGGCGGAAGGAGCAGCCGACCGGCAGCGACCAGGTTTCGGCGACCGTCCGCATCCGCGCGACGGCCTCCGCATCCCAGCGCGTGCCGCCGAGGATAACGAAGGGGCGCTTCGCCCTGTTGAGGAGCTTTTCGAGAGCATCGAGCTCGGCCTCGCCCGGCCGCGTTTCGACCGGCGTGTGGGGCAGGGCTTCTGGCGCGTCGGCAAGGCTGGTCAGCATGTCTTCCGGCAGCGAGATGACGACCGGGCCGGGGCGGCCGGACGTCGCCACCGCGAAGGCCCGCGTGACGAATTCGGGAATACGCGCGGCATCGTCGATCTCGACCACCCATTTGGCGATGTCACCGAAGAACCTGACGTAGTCGACCTCTTGGAAGGCTTCGCGCTCCTTGGCGTGGCTGGCGACCTGGCCGATAAACAGGATGACAGGAACCGAATCCTGCATGGCGATGTGGATGCCGGCCGAGGCGTTGGTGGCGCCGGGGCCGCGGGTGACGAAGCAGATGCCGGGCTTGCCGGTCAGGCGGCCATGGCAGTCGGCCATCATCGCAGCTCCGCCTTCCTGGCGGCAGACGATGGTGCGGATCGGCGAATCGTGCAGCGCGTCGAGCACCGCAAGATAGGATTCTCCGGGCACGCAATAGATGCGGTCGGTGCCGTTGGCTTCGAGCGCATCGACGATCAGTTGTCCGCCGGTCTTCATTTTCCTGATCTCTCCAGTTCGGCAAGGATTTCTGCGGTGTGCTCGCCCAGACGCGGCGAGGGCCGCTCGTAGACCAGCGGCGTGCCCGACATGACCATCGGCGCGCGCACCGAAGGCAAGAGATTGCCGTGGCCGTCGTCGAGGTCGAGCCGCATGCCGCGCGCGATGGTCTGCGGGTCGGCGAACATCTCGCCGATCGTGTTGATCGGGCTGGCAGGCACGCTTGCCGCCTCCAGCTTGGCCAGCAGCGGATCGCGATCGAAGGTTTTTAGCGCCTCGATTATATGCTCGCGCAGTTTCGCCCGGTTGGCGACCCGAGCGGGATTGGTGGCGAAGTCGGGGTTCGATGGCAGGTCGACCAATCCGACGGCCGCGCAGAATTTGGCAAACTGGCCGTCATTGCCGATGGCCAGGATGATGTGGCCGTCCTTCACCGGCACCACTTCGTACGGCGCGATGTTCATATGCGCATTGCCCATCTGCACAGGCGATTTGCCGGAGACGAGATAATTGAGGTTCTGGTTGCCGAGCGCCGAGATCTGGGTGTCGTAGAGCGCCATGTCGATATGCTGGCCTTCGCCGGTCATCTCGGCGTGACGAAGTGCTGCCTGGATGGCGATCACCGAATAGAGGCCGGTGAAAATATCGGAGATGGCGACGCCAGCCTTTTGTGGCTCACGGCCAGCCTCGCCGGTGATCGACATCATGCCGGCCATGCCCTGGATGATGAAGTCATAGCCGGCGCGTGGCGCATAGGGCCCGTCCTGGCCGAAGCCGGTGATCGAGCAATAGATCAGCCGCGGGTTGCTCTTGCGCAAGCTGTTATAGTCGAGCCCATATTTCTTCAGGCCGCCGAGCTTGAAGTTCTCGATCAGCACGTCTGAGGTCGCGACCAGCCGGCGGATCGTCTCGGCGCCTTCGGGCGTCGAGAAATCGACTGATATGGAGCGCTTGCCGCGATTGCAGGAATGGTAGTAGGCGGCCGAAAGGTTCTCGCCGTCATGGCTCATGACGAAGGGCGGACCCCATTTGCGGGTGTCGTCGCCACCTTCCGGGCTCTCGACCTTGATGACATCGGCGCCGAGATCGGCAAGCAGCTGCCCGGCCCATGGCCCGGCCAGGATGCGGGCGAGTTCGATTACGCGGATGCCTTTCAGCGGAGGCTCAGTCATGGATCACCGTGATTGGTCGGAAGCGCAGCCTTGGATTTCTTTTTTGTGCATGTCGTTGTCCCAAAACCGCTGCGCACTTTTGGGCAACATGCACTATCAATCCCGCGTGCTGCTGTCACGGCTCTTGCAATGGGCCAATCCGATTGTGCCAATGTCGGCCATGCCTATCTCGATCACGCTTGTTTCAGCACGCGGTCGCTCCATGCGGCGAAATCATCCATGATGATATCTCGATTCACTTCGTTCAGGCTTTCGTGGCGGGTCTCGGCGTAAACCTTTGAAACGAGATTCGAAAAGCCCATCCTGTGCAGGCGTCCAGCGAGGTCGCTGACTGCCTTGCCGCCGTCGGTGGCGGGGTCCTTTTGGCCGCCGACCAGACAGATCGGCAGGGTCTTGCGGACGCCGGAAAAATTGGCGTCGGCGGCGCCGTGGAAGACAAAGCCGAACACATCGCGCCACATCGACACCGAGGCATCCCAGCCGCACAGCGGATCGGCGATGTATTTGTCGACCTCGGCTGCGTCGCGCGACAGCCAGTCGAACGGCGTGCGGTGATTGGGGACGGCCTTGCCCCAGGCCTGGAAGGTCAGTCTCGGCAGCATGCGCGACGGCATGTCGGAGCCGAGCCGGAATTTTTCCCAGGCAAGGATGATTTGCGCGGCACGACCGGCGAGACCGGTGGAAAAATTGGCGTTCCAGATGGCGGCGGCGTGCAGCCGGTTCGAATGATGGAGCATGAAATTAAGGGCGACGAGGCCGCCCATGGAATGGCCGAAGACGATGACGGGCAGGCCGGGGTGGTCGTCGGCGATCAGATCGTGCACGGCGGCAACATCGGCGATGACCTTGGCGCCGCCATCTGATTGAGCGAACTGGCCGAGCGGCGCGTCTGGCGCCTTGGTTGCGCCATGGCCGCGATGGTCATGGGCGTAGACATGGAAGCCGCGCTCACCCAGAAAGGTAGCGAAGCGGACATAGCGCGCGGCGTGTTCGGCCAGTCCGTGATTGATCTGAATAGCGGCGCGCGGGCGGCCCTCGGCGCGTTTCACATAAAGGTTGAGCTCGGCGCCGGTCGGCGATCGGAGCACGCGCTGTTGGCTGAATGACATTGTCGCTTCGTCTCCAACGCGTTTTCGCGCCTGCGGACATTTGTGTGCGCTGACGCCGGCTTTGCGTCAATCCGTGTTTTCCGCAGCGCTGTTCTTGCGTCGCAACGCCGGGTATCGCAATTCTGACATGGAGAATTTGATACCGAGAGAGGGCGGCAGTCTGTTGCCGCAGCATCTTTCAGCCGGGGGTACTTTTATGCGCATGCGGACAGGTCTGGTTTTCGGATTGGCGCTTGTCGCCGCGTTGCTGGCGGGTGCTGCGCGGGCCGAGGTCAAGATGAGCGGCTCTTTCGTGGCCGACGCCAGCTGTCCAGCGACGCAGGCCATCAAGAGCGGCAAGAACCCCGGCGACATCTCGACCGATGCGGGACAGAGCTACGAGCTTCTGGCCGGCAACAAGGATGCCCCCACGCACTATCTGATCCGCGTGCCGGGGGCCGATCCGGAGCGCCGATGGGTGAAGATCGATTGCGGCCATGTTTCGGGTGGCAGCGCATCCACGGCCGCGCCGGTGCCGACCGAAGGGGACAAATCTGCTGCGCCGGTTTCGGGAAAGCCCGAATATGTCCTCGCGCTGAGCTGGCAGCCGGCCTTTTGCGAAACCAGGCCCGGCAAGACTGAATGCAAGGCGCAGACTGCGGCCGGTTTCGACGCCACGCATTTCACTTTGCACGGGCTGTGGCCGCAGCCGAACGGAAATTTCTATTGCCAGGTGGCAGCGGCCGACAAGGCGAACGACAATCCGGCGCACTGGCAGGACCTGCCGCCGGTCGAGCTCGACCCGAACACGCGTTCGGAGCTCGATCGGGTGATGCCGGGCACCGCATCCGACTTGGAAAGACATGAATGGATCAAGCATGGCACCTGCTACGGCAAGAGCCAGCAAGAGTATTTTTCCGATGCGCTGAACCTGACGCGCGCGGTAAATGCTTCAACGGTGCGTGATCTGTTTGCAAAGAACATCGGCAAGCAACTGACGTCGGATCAGATCCGCAGTGCCTTCGATAGCGCGTTTGGCGCCGGGGCAGGTGAGCGGGTCCGGCTATCCTGCCTGGTCGATTCGACGAGTGGTAGGCGACTGATCGGTGAGCTGACGCTTGGCCTCACCGGCCCAATCGGTCCGAGCAGTCGGCTCGGCAACCTGATGCAGGCTGCCGCGCCGACAAGCAAAGCCGGCTGCCCGAAAGGCGTTGTCGATCCCACAGGATTCCAATAACAGGCAAGCCAGCAGGCAGGCCGGAAATTATGCTTCGGCGCTGCGCCCTGACCTGGTCCACGCGGTGAGGCTGTCGGCCTCGTGGCCGCCCGGTTCGCCGACGACGCGGTCGCGCCCGGTCGATTTGGCCTTGTAGAGGCGCTGGTCGGCCAGCGCAAAAAGATCGGCAAGGCAGCGGGTTGTCTCGCTAACGGTGGAGATGCCGGCGCTGACGGTGATGTCGAACCGGCTGGTGTTTGCGGATGTCTTGACCGCGTGCCTGATGCTTTCGCCAAGCAGCCTGGCGACCGAATGCGGACGTGAGCAGAGGATGGCGAATTCCTCTCCGCCGATCCTGAACACCTGATCCTCGGGACCGACAATCTCGCCGAGCAGGGCGGCGACGGATTTCAGCACCTTGTCGCCCTCGGCGTGGCCGAAGCGGTCGTTGATCGATTTGAAGTGGTCGACGTCGATGATCAGCAGGCTGAGCGGCTTGGCCGTTCGCAGGCTGGCGGCAACGGCCGCTTCGCCGTCGCTGTCGAAGCGTCCTCTGTGCAGCAGGCCGGTGAGGCCGTCGCGGCCGACATGCTCGATCAGCGCCTCATAGCGCTCGCGGTAGGTCAGCGTGTCGAATATGTCGGACAGCCCGCGCGGGGCCGGGATCTGCCGCGCCTCGAACCATCTGATGTAAGCGACAAGCATGATGCTGTAGGCAAGCGCCGCGCCCATCTTGGCGAACCAGCCGCCGAAGAAAACCGCGATCGGCGCGCCGGTGACGAAGTGCAGCGCGGTGAAAAACCCAGCCTGGTCGAATGTCAGCACGCAGGCGACGGAGACCAGGATGCGGGTAAAAAGCGCCTTGCGAAGATAACGCCCAAGCTTTTCGTAGAGCAGGATGATCAGGATGGCGTCAACGAAGAGCAGCGTCGTGCCCCACACCATCAGCCAGCCCATCTGGTCGATGAAGCCGATGTCGGGAAGCTTGCCACTGGGAAGCGGTGCGATCTCATGCAGGCGCAGGACGAGCACAAGCCCGATCATCAGGGCGTTGCCGAGCAACAGGCCGTAGATCGGCTGCCGGACGGTTGCCGCGTCCTCCTTGATGTAAAGCAGCAGGAGCATCACAAGCTTGCCGGAAAATAGCACAGCGGAACCGGGCGAAACCATGCCGAACGGTAGCGCGACGTAAAAGACGCTGGCGAGGTAGGTTTCGAGGAAATGCATGACCCCGAGTGCGCAGACAAACACGCCGAGGCCGATGCGGTGCCTGAACCGGAAAAGCGTGACCATGACACCGAAATAGAGAACCGCTTCGGCAAGGAGCAGGCAACTGTTCAACAACGCCGTCGATCCGATCTTTCACCGCAGAAATCGCGGCTTGCCGGCGATTCCCCATCCGACACCTTTTTGACGCGGAATGGTTAACCGGAGCTTGCGCCGGGCTATGCAGCGAACCGAAAGCGGAGACGGTTCGATCAGCGTCTTCGGCCCGAAGATAAGCCACAAATGCCAAAACAGTTTGCCGTTCGGCGCGGCATCGCCTACATAGCGCGCAACTTCCATTCAATCCGACATTCCAGTCGACTTTTCAGGGAAAGCGCGCGTGGCACGCCAGTTCATCTATCACATGGCCGGCCTCAACAAGGCCTATGGCACCAAGAAGGTGCTCGAGAATATCCACCTCTCCTTCTACCCGGATGCCAAGATCGGCATCCTCGGCCCGAACGGCGCCGGCAAGTCGACGATCCTCAAGATCATGGCCGGCATCGACAAGGAGTGGAGCGGTGAGGCGTGGCTGGCCGAAGGCGCGACCGTCGGCTACCTGGCGCAGGAGCCGGCACTCGATGCGAGCAAGACCGTGTTCGAGAACGTCATGGAAGGCGTCGCCGCCAAGACCGCCATCATCGAGCGCTACAACGAATTGATGATGACCTATTCCGACGAGACGGCCGACGAGTCGGCCAAGCTCCAGGACGAGATGGACCGGCTCAACCTGTGGGATCTCGAACAACAGGTCGAGATGGCGATGGAAGCGCTGGGCTGTCCCCCCAAGGAAGCCGACGTCACCACGCTGTCGGGCGGCGAGCGCCGCCGCGTCGCGCTTTGCCAGCTCCTGCTGCGCCAGCCCGACCTTCTGCTGCTCGACGAGCCGACCAACCATCTCGACGCCGAGACCACGGCGTGGCTGGAAAAGCATCTGCGCGCCTATCCGGGCGCGGTGATGATCATCACCCACGATCGCTACTTCCTCGACAATGTCACCGGCTGGATCCTCGAGCTCGACCGCGGCCGCGGCATTCCCTATGAGGGCAACTACACCAAATATCTCGAAGCCAAGGCCAAGCGGCTCAAGCAGGAGGGCCGCGAGGACGATGCACGCCAGCGGGCGATCGGCCGCGAGCGCGAGTGGATCCAGTCCAGCCCGAAGGCCCGGCAGACCAAATCGAAAGCGCGCATCCAGGCGTTCCAGGATCTGCTGGATGCAGCCGACAAGCGGCGTCCGAGCGACACGCAGATCGTCATTCCGCATGGCGAGCGGCTCGGCAATGTGGTGATCGAGGTCGACGACCTGTCGAAGGGCTTTGGCGACACGCTGCTGATCGACGATCTCGAATTCAAGCTGCCGCCGGGCGGCATCGTCGGCGTCATCGGCCCGAACGGCGCCGGCAAGACGACTTTGTTCCGCATGATCACCGGCCAGGAAAAGCCGGATGCCGGCACGATCCGCGTCGGCGAGACGGTCAAGCTCGGCTACGTCGACCAGAGCCGCGATGCACTCGACCCAACCAAGACCGTGTGGGAAGAAATCTCGGGCGGCGCCGAGGTGGTCAAGCTCGGCAAGTTCGAGGCCAACACCCGCGCCTATTGCGCGTCGTTCAATTTCCGTGGCGGCGATCAGCAGCAGAAGGTCGGCAATCTGTCCGGCGGCCAGCGCAACCGCGTGCATCTGGCCAAGATGCTGAAGACCGGCGGCAATGTGCTGCTGCTCGACGAACCGACCAACGATCTCGACACGGAAACGCTGGCAGCACTCGAAGACGCGCTGGAAAACTTCGCCGGCTGCGCCGTCATCATCTCGCACGATCGCATGTTCCTCGACCGTCTGGCGACGCATATCCTCGCCTTTGAGGGCGATAGCCATGTCGAATGGTTCGAGGGCAATTTCGAGGATTACGAACAGGACAAGATCCGCCGGCTCGGCCCCGATGCCGTCAATCCGCACCGCATGACGTACAAGCGGCTGACGAGGTAATGGGTCGGTGAGCGAACCTATTGACTACTATGTAGCGGCCATTGTTGACGGAATAGAACAATCTCAAGATAGTGGGACGCGGGAGGATGGTGCGTGCACTTTACCGCTCTCGACAGTAGTCAATTCCTATTCAAGCGGGGGCTTGCTCGGTAAAGAGACTCTCCTGTTAAACTATGACTTACTTATGAAATCGTTGGATATGCTTGCAAAGCAAGGCTTCCTGGAAGTGTGGAGCGACGATATTGGGGAAACCATTATATATATCAAAGATCCCCAGGCTTTGTTCGACTCGATGGAGGGTAATCTTCCATTCCAGAGGCTCTATTTATTAAATGACAACGGCCGCAGTTGGCTTGCCGCAGCGCTGGATAAAATTAACAGCAAAGCTTCTAACGATTTGGAGAGAGAGTACGTCGAGCAGGTTTCTGACGATCAAGAGACGTCAGGTGAAGAGCATGCGTGGGAGCCGCTCCCAGTTGAACTCGACGACCCCGATTTAGCGGATGCAATCTCCTTGTCTGAGCAAGCCATCGCGGTCATCGAGGCAAGCAACGGTTACGCAGATAGTGAACCTAGCGAGCGGAACTCCATTGTTAATTCAATGAAAGGGAGTCTTCAGTCGCTGAAGGCCGGAATGCCAAGTAGGAAGGCCATTCTGGAAGGCCTATATGCCCCAATGAAATATATCGCCAAAAAGTTCACAGATGCGGCGATGGGCAAAGCGGCTGCTTCTGCTGTTATTGCCTTGGCAAAGTGGCTGTCCGGAATCTGACTCAGATAGACTGAAAAGGACGTGTGTTATTGTGGTTGGCAAGACTAAATCGGCCGACTGGTCCGCCGCCCAATATCTCAAATTCGAGGACGAGCGCACGCGGCCGTCGCGCGATCTCGTTGCGCAGGTGCCCGTCGAGACACCGCGCCGGGTTGTCGACATTGGCTGCGGGCCGGGCAATTCGACCGAATTGCTCGTCGAATGCTGGCCGCGCGCGCAGGTCAGCGGTTTCGACACCTCGCCTGATATGATCGAGAAGGCGAGGGCACGTCTGCCCGGCGTCACTTTTGCCCTGGCGGATGCGACGGCGTGGCAGCCGCCGGAACCGGTCGACGTGATCTTCGCCAATGCGGTGTTCCAGTGGCTGCCGGAGCATCCGGCGATCTTCCAGCGGCTGATGGGGTTTTTGGCGCCGGGTGGCGCGCTTGCCGTGCAGATGCCCGACAATATGGGCGAGCCCTCGCATCGGCTGATGCGGGAGACAGCGGCCGAAATGCCGTTTGCCGACAAGCTCAGGAACGCGGCGCGCGGGCCGCTGCCGCCGGTGTCGTTCTACTACGATCTTTTGTCGCCGTTCTCCGACCGGCTCGACATCTGGCACACGGCCTACAATCCCCCGCTGGCCGATGCCGAAGCCATCGTCGAATGGCTGAAGTCGACTGGGCTGAAGCCGTTCCTCGATCCGCTCGACGAGGACGAGCGGCGGCTTTTCCTCAACCGCTACACGGCAGCGATCGCGCAAGCCTATCCGAAGACGGCGAACGGCAAGGTGCTGCTGCGCTTTCCCCGCCTCTTCATCGTCGCGCGGCGCGCCGCTAGCTCAGGCACTTGATTTAAGCCCGCATAAACTTGCTTGATGCGAAAGATGTTGCGCCGAGCTCTCGCGGCGCCCACATCAAGCCGCAACGCCTGCGCATGGGGACGAACTGGAAATGCATCGCGTCATCATCAGCGGCATCGGCGTTGAAATCCCCGAGCCTTCGATCACCAATGAAGAACTGGTCGGCAGCTTCAATGCCTGGGTCGACATGGAGAATGTCCGCCGCCGGGCCACGGGCGAGACGCTGCTGCAGAAGTCGGACAGCGCCTTCATCGTCCATGCTTCGGGCGTACAGACCCGTCATGTGATCGAGCGGGAAGGCATTCTCGACCCGACCCGCATGGCGCCGCGCATTCCGGCGCGGCCGGACGATGCGCTGTCGCTGGAGGCGGAGTTCGGCATCGCATCGGCCAGGAAAGCGCTCGACCATGCCGGCCTGCAGCCTGGGGATATCGACCTGGTGATCTGCTCGGCCTCGCATCACCAGCGGCCCTATCCGGCGATCGCCATCGAGATGCAGCAGGCGATGGGCACGAAGGGCGCCGGCTTCGACATGGGGCTTGGCTGCTCGTCGGCGGCGGCGGCATTGCACATTGCGGTCAATCTGGTGCGGGCCGGCGCACACAGGCGCGTGCTGGTGACGACGCCCGAGATCATCACCGGCCATCTCAATTTCCGCGACCGGCAGACGCATTTCATCTTCGGCGATGCCTCGGTTTCGATGATCGTCGAGGGGCTTGCCCAGGGCGAGAAGCGGCCCGGACGTTTTGAAGTGCTCGACACGCGCACCTGGACGCAGATGTCCAACAACATCCGCACCAATCTCGGCTACCACACGCGCACCGCCCAGGACGATCCATACATGATCAATCTGGAAGGCAATTTGATCAAGCAGGTCGGCAACAAGGTGTTCAAGGAAGTCACCGTCGCCGGGCACAAGTTCATCGTCGAGTTCCTGGCCGAGCACGGGCTGACGCCGCAAGCAATCCGGCGCTTCTGGCTGCATCAGGCCAATGCGCGGATGAACGCCATGATCCTGAAACTGTCGTTCGGCCACGAGGTCGATCATGACCGCGCGCCGATGGTGCTGGAGCGCCTCGGCAACACCGCCGGCGCCGGCGCGATCGTCGCCCTGTCGGAGAACCACGCCGACATGAAGGCCGGAGACTACGGCCTGCTCTGCGCCTTCGGTGCCGGCTATTCGATTGGCGGGGCGCTATTGCGCATGCTCTGATCTATTTTGGCGCGTACGCGTCAGCATTGGAACGAGCCGGTACAATCGCATCAGTCTCCTTGATCGGAGCATCAGCGCTTTAGACTGGACCTGATGAGCTGACTGCGGCTAATTGCGCGGCATCACGCAAGGAGCGAAGCCTATGCTGGATCTCTTCCCCGAGGCCGAAAATCCGATCGAAATCATCCCGGCGCGGAAGCTTGCCGCGCAGGTGGCAGCGCTTTACGTCGCGCCATCGGATCATTTCGAGACCCGCGCGGTGAATGAATTGCGGCTTGGCTTCGACGGCATCGACGGCGATTTCCACGCCGGCGCGACGCGGCGCTCCGGCGGGCGCGAACCCTGGTATCCACGCGGTACCGAAATGCGCAACGAGCGGCAATTGTCCGTCGTGGCGG
>NZ_RZTA01000145.1:0-13808 GCF_004023115.1 Mesorhizobium sp. M6A.T.Cr.TU.017.01.1.1 | reverse complement strand
CGGCGGGATAAGAGTCAACGAGCCGATCACGTCCGGAATGAAGCCGGAACTTAGCGCCTTGAAGCCGACCGGAAGCGGCCCCACGGAAGACCCGCCACCCAGCAGCGCCTGGCAGATGCCGCGGAAGATCAGCATCCCCGCCAGGGTGACGATGAAGCTTGGTATTCGGTGATAGGCAATCCAGTAGCCTTGTGCCGCGCCGATTGCGCCACCGACGATCAGGCAGATGATCGACACCACCAGCGGATTGCTGAAAGGGCCGAGAGGCCAGATGACCATCATCATCGCTGCCAGCGCGCCGATGAAACCGGCGACGGAGCCGACGCTGAGATCGATATGGCCGGAGACGATCACCAGCAGCATGCCCAGCGCCATCACGATGATGAAGCTGTTCTGCTGCACCAGGTTACTCAGGTTCACCGGTTTGAACAGCGTTCCGGACGTCGTGAACTGGAAGAACACCATGATGAGGATCAGCGCCAGGATCAGGCCGTATTCGCGCAGGTTGGTGACCAGCGCCGAGACGGCAACGCGCGGCCCCTGCTGCACATCTTCGGCGACGCCGCTTTTCGGCACGGGAGCGCTTTCGGTGCTCATGATGCTTTTCCTTCTCCGCGAACGATGGCGCGCATGATCTTTTCCTGGCTGGCATCGCTCGCCGCCATTTCGCCGACGATACGCCCTTCGTTCATGACATAGATGCGGTCGGTGATGCCGAGCAGTTCGGGCATTTCCGACGAGATGACGATGATCGCCTTACCCTCCGAGGCGAGACGCGCGATGATCGTATAGATTTCATACTTGGCGCCAACGTCGATGCCGCGCGTCGGCTCGTCGAGGATCAGCACTTCCGGATTGGCGAACAGCCACTTCGACAGCACCACCTTCTGTTGATTGCCGCCCGACAGGTTGCCGGTCATCTGATAGACGCTGGACGAGCGGATGTTGGTCTTGGCCTTGTAGTCGTTGGCTACCGCAAGCTCGCGCATATCGTCGATCACGCTATGGCGCGACACGCCGGGAAGATTGGCCAGCGTGATGTTGTGCTTGATATGATCGATTAGGTTGAGACCGTAGGTCTTGCGATCCTCGGTGACGTAAGCAATGCCATGTTCCACCGCCTTGCTGACAGAGGAGACATCGATGGGCTTGCCCTTGAGCAGCACTTCGCCCGTGATGCGGCGGCCATAGGAGCGGCCGAACAGGCTCATCGCGAATTCGGTACGTCCAGCACCCATCAGCCCGGCGATACCCACCACCTCGCCCCTGCGGACGTTGATATCGATGCCCTTGATCACCTGCCGCTCGGCATGGATCGGGTGATAGACCGACCAGTTCTTCACCTCGAGCACGGTCTCGCCAATCTCTGGCTCTCGCGGCGGGAACCGGTCGTCCAGCGAACGGCCGACCATCGAGGTGATGATGCGGTCTTCCGAGATGTCTTTCTTGGGCAGCGTCTCGATGGTGCGCCCGTCGCGGATGATCGTGACCTTGTCGGCGACCCGATTGATCTCGTTGAGCTTGTGCGAGATCAGGATCGAGGTGATGCCTTGCCGCTTGAATTCGAGGAGCAGATCGAGCAGCGCCTGGCTGTCCTTTTCGCTGAGCGATGCCGTCGGCTCGTCGAGAATGAGCAGCTTCACTTCCTTGCTGAGCGCCTTGGCGATCTCGACCAGCTGCTGCTTGCCGACGCCGATATTGGTAATCAGCGTCTTTGGGTCTTCCTTGAGGCCTACCTTCTTGAGCAGAGCGCCGGTGCGCGTCTCGTTGGCGTTCCAGTCGATGATGCCGAATCTGGCCTGCTCGTTGCCGAGAAAGATGTTTTCGGCGATCGACAGCATCGGCACCAGCGCGAGTTCTTGGTGGATGATGACGATGCCGCGGCGCTCGCTGTCGTGGATGCCTTTGAAATGGCACTCATCGCCGCGATAGATGATTTCGCCGTCATAGGTGCCGGATGGGTACACGCCCGAAAGCACCTTCATCAGCGTCGATTTGCCGGCGCCGTTCTCGCCGACCACGGCATGGATCTCGCCTTCCTCAACGCTGAGGTTGACATTCGACAGCGCCTTGACGCCGGGAAACGTCTTGGTGATGTCACGCATCTCCAAAATCGTCGAGGTCATCAGGAATTAAGCTCCTCCGAGATCGGCAAACATACCGGCCTCGCTGGTTAACGAAAAGGGGCCCTGCGTTGCGCAGGACCCCAGACTTTGCAACTGCGGTTACTTCAGCTCTTCGGCCTTGATGTAGCCGGAGTCGACCACGAGGGCCTGGTAGTTCGACTTGTCGACCTCATGCGGCGTCAGCAGGATCGAGGGGACGACCTTGACGTCGTTGTTGTAGGTCGTGGTGTCGAGGCCTTCCGGCTTGCCGCCCGAGAGCACCTTGTCGACGAGCTCGACCGTCGCCTTGGCGAGTTCGCGGGTATCCTTGAACACGGTCGAGTACTGCTCGCCGGCGATGATCGCCTTGACCGAAGCGGTCTCGGCGTCCTGGCCGGTGACGATTGGCCAGGGCTGGTCGGCCGTGCCGTAACCAACGGCGCGCAGCGAGGCGATGATGCCGCGCGACAGGCCGTCATACGGCGAGAGCACGCCATCGACGCGGCTGCCATCCGAGTAGTTGGCGGAGAGCAGATTGTCCATGCGGGCCTGGGCGGTCGCTGCCAGCCAGCGCAGCGTGCCGACCTTGTCCATGCCCATCTGGCCGGACTTCACGACGAGGGTCTTGTCGTCGATCAGCGGCTGCAGCACCGACATGGCGCCGTTGTAGAAGAAGAAGGCGTTGTTGTCGTCCGGCGAACCGCCGAACAGCTCGACGTTGAACGGACCCTTGTTTTCGGGATAGCCGAGGCCCTTGAGCAGCGATTTGGCCTGGATGACGCCGACGCCGAAATTGTCGAAGGTGGTGTAGTAGTCGACATTCGCGGTCTTCTTGATCAGGCGGTCATAGGCGACGACGACGACGCCGGCGTCAGCCGCCTTCTGCAGCGCGTCCGACATCGTGGTGCCGTCGATTGAGGCGATGATCAGCGCCTTCGGGCCTTTGGTGATTTCGTTTTCCAGCTGGCTGAGCTGATTGGGGATATCGTCCTGCGCATATTGCAGGTCGACAGTGTAGCCCAGAGCCTCGAGCTGGGACTTGACGGCGTCGCCGTCGTTGATCCAGCGCTGCGAGGTCTTTGTGGGCATCAGCACGCCGACGAGGCCTTCGCCTGCCTGCGCCGGGACCGTCATGGCCGCGATGCCAAGGGCCGCGACGGCGGCCAGTGTCTTGATGATCTTCACATTAACTCTCCCTGTTTGATGGACGCGCACCCTGGGTTTCGTGGGCCGCGCGATCGTGCAGGAGCGCCAAACGCGCCGCTGCCGTCATATCGATCTCCGGTATCCTCCCAATCGGCCCTGAGACTCTGGTTCCAGTCGATGCGATTTTTCTCGCTGGCGACGGTCAAGCTTCAGGACGCGCAAAGGGTGTGGCTCTTTGCCATAACTGTCAAATGCGATCTTTGATGGTTGCTATACCGAAACTGATATATTGAAAGCCGACGAAGACCTGGCCGGATTGCCGGTGGCCACGAGCGGGACAGAAAAAGACGATGGCGGCGCTGCGGAATCCTGATGGACTTTCAGCCGGTTACGAAGAACCCCCCGGCGACGGAGAGATCCTGCTGCGCAGCGGCCTCAGCCTGCGCCACATGCGCATGATCGCAGCCCTTGACGACCATGGCCGGGTCAGCGCGGCAGCCCAGGTCATGAACATTTCGCAGCCCGCCGCCTCACGGATGATCGCCGAGATGGAGGCAGTGCTCGACGTCAAGCTGTGCGAAAGGCTGCCGCGCGGCATCACGCTGACGCCCTATGGCAAGGCATTGGCGAGGCGCGCGCGCTCGATCCTGCTCGAGATGCGTGAGGTCGACCGCGAGATATCCGAGCTCAAGGCGGGCAAGGGCGGCTCGGTGTTCCTGGGCGCGGTGACGGCCCCTGCGATCGAGCTCGCCGTGCCGGCGATCCGCGAAATCCGGCGCATCTATCCGCGTATCGAGATCACCATGCAGGTCGAGACCTCCAATGTGCTGGCGCGCGAGCTGATCGCCACGCGTCACGATTTCATCATCGCGCGCATCCCCGACGACCTCAATCCACGGCTGTTCGAGGCCCGCGTCATCGGTGTTGAAAAAGCCTGCCTGATCGTGCGCCGCGGCCACCCGCTCGCCAAGGGCAAGGCGGTGCGGCTGGAGGAGACCGCTGCCTACGACTGGGTTTTCCAGTCGGGCGGCTCGCCACTGCGCCAAGCGATGGAAAGCAATTTCCTGAACCGCAACATCGCGCTGCCGGACCGCATCCTCAACACCAGTTCGCTGCTTCTGACCCTGGTCATGGTCGCGCAGTCGGACGCCATCGCGCCGGTGTCGATTCAGGTGGCGAAATTCATCCAGAATCCCGAGGGGCTGGCCGGCGCCATCGACGTCGTCCAGACCGAGTTCGACATCGAGGTCAGGCCCTACAGCCTGATCACCGTGAAGAATCGCGTGCTGTCGCCGGCAGCCAAGATGCTGCACGACTTTATCTTGAGGGAGGTGGGTTGAGAGAGAGGTGGGCTGACGGCTGGAGCGGGTAGCGGGAATCGAACCCGCGCGTTCAGCTTGGGAAGCTGACAAGCTACCATTACATCATACCCGCGCAGCAGCCTCGTTACCACGCAATCCGGCGTTCGGGCAATCGTTAAGCGCGCATTCGAGCTTTGCCCGCCGCCCGCCGCTACTTCGTCGTGGCAAGGGCATCGTCTACCGCAAACACCGGCCAGTATTTCGCAATGGCCCGCGTGGCCCCTATCGAGGAGAAATGGCCATAGTCGAAATAGAGAAACTGGCCTGCGTCGGCGTAGGAGCAGCGTCCTGCGCTACAGAGGAATTCGAGCGGATCGATGAAGGTGGCGCCTTTGGTAAATGAGCGCACGCGGTTGTTGATGTCGGGATCCATGGCCATCGGCCAGGACGTATCACTGAGATTTCCGCGCTTTGCGAAGAATGCGATTTTCCGAACGTCGGTTATGAACTGCGGAGACTGGCCGATGACAAACACGCGCACACCCAGGCCATGAAGCGTATCGATCGTTTGCTGGAGACCGTCGAAACTCCTGGCCTCATAGTCGGTCCACCGGCCGCTGAGTACAACCGTCTTGATGCCGGCGTCCTGGATGACTTTCAGGGCCTGCTGATTGAACCGCATGCAATCCGGGCGTGCATAGGAGAAGTAAGAGAGGATTGGTGGACAGCCTGCGTATGTGTATTCGACGACGTTGGCCTGAAGCTGATTTATGTTGGCCTCCAGGCCCGATACATAGTGGGCGGCAAACGAGTCGCCCCACAACAAAACGGTTGTAGGGAAGCCGCGAGTGCGTGTGCAGTCCTTGATGTTCCAGCTTTCGATCCGGCTGGAGCCCTCGTTGAAACAGGTGCCCTTGAGCCAGTCCCCGACAGGGATCCGCTGTTGGGCATAGTCCGGAAACCGTTGCGGAAAACCGTTGCCGAGCGCCCCGGTCGCCCCGCCAACGCAAAGAAGAGCGATCGCGCCGGCTGAAAAGGCGAAGATGGGCATCGGGGCGGTGAAGCTCCTTTTCTGCCGAAACGGCTGCTCGATATACTTCCAGGAGAATGCAGCCAATGCGAAGCTTGCAACCGTCATCGCAACGGTCATCGACGGGTCGAGTTTTTGCAATGAAAGATAGTGCGCGAACGCATTGATCGGCCAGTGAACAAGATACAGCGAATACGAGATGAGACCGATCCAGACCAGCGGTCGGACTTCGAGTATGCGGCTAGCGATCGTCGAGGGGCTGTTTTGGCCGACATAGATGAGGAGTGCCGTTCCGAGGCACGGATACAAAGCGTTGTAGCCCGGGAACGGGTCGCTCTCCGAAATCGCGAAGAACCCGATGGCGAGAAGGCCAAATCCGGCCAGCCCCACCAGTTCCATAAGAAATCGATTGCTCAACGGCGGGGGCCGTTTCAGCATGAGCACAGCGCCCAGCATGAGTTCCCAGACCCGTGTCGGCAGCAGGTAGAATCCCGCGCTTGGCGCCAGCCATGTCGCCATCACCGCCAGCACGAAGCTGCCGAGAATGATCGGCAGGAGTGCTGTCAGCCAGCGCTTCGCAAAATAGCGATAGATCAGGAACATCAGGATTGGGGCAAAGATATAGTACTGCTCCTCGACCGAAAGCGACCACGTATGCAGCAGCGGTCGGAGCTCGGCATCGATGGAGAAGTAATTTGACGTTTTCCAAAAATAGATGTTCGACCAGAAAGTCGAGGCCGCTATGACGCTGAGACTGAATTCATGCAGATCTGACGGCAGAAGAATGAACAATGCCGCAATACAGGTGAGAAGCGTGACAAAGATCAGAGCCGGCAGAATGCGCCGGGCACGGCGCCAGTAGAAGCTGACGATCGAAAATTGGCCGCGTTCAAGGTCGTCCAGAAGACTTCCGGTGATCAGGTAGCCGGATATGACGAAGAAGATATCGACGCCGGTAAAGCCGCCTGGAATTGCCGAGATTCCGAAATGGAAGAGTACAACCGGCAGCACCGCAACAGCCCTAAGGCCATCGATATCGCGCCTGTACTTCATTCAAGAAGCCCTGTGTTCGCAGGTCACGGCGAGACGGCGCAGTCCGTCCATAGTCGGGCGATGAGTCTGGCAGATCAATATCAACGGATTACCCTCTGTCCTCCAATTTTGCTGCGCTGCAACATAGGTGTCAAGGTCGGCGAGCAGACAATCCGCAAACCGCCGTGCGGAGCAACTGGATTCAGCGACCACCTTGATGCCAGCGCGGCAAGTGCGTATTTCTGAACCTGTACCCGAATCGGGTTAACCGAATCTGGAGACACGCCTTGTCCGCACTGACGCGCTTTCTCGGCGATACGCCGCTCCGGGTGCTTCTGAAGCTGCTGGTGGTATCGTTCCTCGTCGGCCTTGTCATGAACGCTTTCGGCTGGTCGCCGGTGGATGTGCTCTACGGCATCCGGAATTTCTTCGTCGATCTCTGGAATCTGGGCTTCCGCGCCATTGACCGTTTCCTCGGCTACATCCTGCTGGGCGCGGCGATCGTCATTCCGGCCTTCCTCCTGCTCAGGATCGCCAACTACCGGAAATAGGTATGGCCCCGAACCTGCGGTTCGGCAAGGATCATGCTCAATCGGTCAGGCCTCACGCGAAGCCTGATGCCACTTCGAACAGGATGGCATGGCGCGCGGCAAGCGCCGCCACGTCAGTCGAATAGCCGCCGCCGATAACGCCGCAGACCGGGATGCGGAGCGCGCGGAAATGACGGATCACCATGTCGTCACGGGCGCGCAGCCCCTCGTTCGACAGCGATAACCTGCCAAGCCGGTCATCGGCATGGACGTCGACCCCGGCATTGTAGAAAACGATGTCCCAGGGCGCCCTGGCGGTGAGTTCCGGCAGAATGCCGCCCAACCTTTCGAGATAGGCCGCATCGCCGGTGCCGTCGGGCAGGGCGACGTCGAGGTCGGAAGCGATCTTGCGCGCCGGATAGTTACGGTCGCCATGCATGGAAAAGGTGAACACGCGCCGTTCATCGCCCAGAATGTCCGCCGTGCCGTCGCCCTGATGGACGTCGAGATCGACGATCAGGATGTTGCGGGCGGCAGCTTCGGCAAGCAGCACCAGCGAAGCCACGGCAACATCGTTGAAGGTGCAGAAGCCGGCGCCTTGCGCGCGCCGCGCATGATGGCTGCCGCCGGCGGTGTTGCAGGCGATGCCGTTCAGCAACGCCAGCCGCGCCGCCAGCACCGTGCCGCCCGTTGCGAGCTGCGCCCTGAGCGAGACCCGCGGACCCACCGGAAAGCCGATCTCGCGCTCGATCTTTTCAGGCACTTCGCAGGCCAGCACCTGATCGACATACGAGGCGGCATGAGCAAGCTTCAGCCATGATGCCGGCGCCGGCCTGGGCATGCTGAGCGCCTCGGGCCCGGCAAGTCCGCGCGCGCTCAGGGCTTCCATCAGCAATGGGTATTTGCTCATCGGGAAGCGATGGTTGACGGCAAAACCGGCGTCGTAGTCGGGATGATGAACGATCTGCAGTGGCATGAGCGCTCGGTGCGCCAGAAGCGGGTTTCGGTTGACCATGACGCGATGAAAGATTGCGCGGCGTCGGGAAACTGGGGCACATCGGCCATTCGAGCAAGCCGCAATGAGGGTCGGGTCCTGGATCAGGTGTCAGCAACGGCCAACAGACGGTCCTTTGTCGTCACCAACCGCTCGGTGCTCGCCATCGCGGTGCCGATGACGCTGGCCTATCTGACGACGCCGCTGCTCGGCATCGTCGACACCGCGGTGATCGGCCAGTTCGGCGACGCTGCCCTTCTCGGTGGCCTGGCGGCGGGTGCCCTGGTCTTCGACGTCGTCTTCACCTCGTTCAATTTCCTGCGCTCCGGCACCACGGGCCTCGTCGCCCAGGCGCTTGGACGTGGCGACGAACTGGAGGAACAGGCGGTGTTCTGGCGTGCCGTGCTGATCGCGGTCGTTGCCGGCATCGTGCTTGCCGCCCTTGCGCCACTGTTCGCCACCGCCGGACAGTGGTTCATGGATGCCGAGCCGCGCGTCAGCGAAGCGATGGCCGTCTATATCCGCATCAGGCTGCTCGCGGCTCCGTTCTCGCTGATCAACTACGCCATCCTCGGCTATGTGCTGGGGCGCGGCGAGGGCGGGCTGGGACTGATGCTGCAATTGGTGCTGAACGGCATCAACATCGCGCTCTGCATCCTGCTGGGGCTGGAGCTCGGCTGGGGCGTCGCCGGCGTCGCCTGGGCGACCGTCACCGGTGAATTCGTCGCCATGCTGCTCGGCCTGGCAATCGTCATCAGGCGTTTCTGGGCGGCACCCCGGCTGCCGCGCCATCGCGTCTTCGATCTGCCGGCATTCTTGCGCATGGCGTCGCTCAACCGTGACATCATGATCCGGTCGTTCTCGCTGCTCGCTGCCTTCGCGCTATTCACCCGCCAGGGCGCACAATTCGGGACGGTGACACTGGCCGCCAATGCGGTGCTGATGAACTTCTTCCTTATCGCCGGCTATTTCCTCGACGGTTTCGCCACGGCAGCCGAACAGCTCGCCGGGCGGGCCATCGGCGCGCGTGCCGCCATGCAATTCCGGCAGGCGGTGCGGCTGACCCTGTTCTGGGGCTTCGGGCTGGCGGCCACGGCGACGCTTGTCCTTTTGCTGGGCGGTACCGATCTGATCGCCCTGATCACGACGTCACAAGATGTTCGCGCCGTTGCCGACATCTATTTGCCTTGGGCGGCATTCACCGCGCTCAGCGGCGTGCTGGCGTTTCAGATGGATGGGGTCTTCATCGGTGCGACCTGGTCGCGCGATATGCGCAACATGATGCTCTTGTCGTTCCTCGTCTTCAGCGCTGCCCTGCTCATCCTGGCGCCGGCCTTCGACAATCACGGCCTGTGGGCGGCGCTGCACGTCTTCCTGCTGGTGCGCGGCTTCAGCCTGCTTGCCATTTTGCGCTTGCGGATCCGGGCGGCGTTTTAGGCAGTGTCCTGGTCACATTCGGCACAGGGTGGAAAGCGATCCTATTTTCCACAGGCTCTGGCGTCAGCAGATCGCTTGCACGTCCAGTCGATTTTGTTACGCTTTCCAGCAGCTTGATGCAGCAATTGCTCTGGGGAAAACTGTGCGAAGTTACCTGCCATATGTCTTAGGCGCGGCGCTGGGGCTGCTCGTTGCGTTCATTCTCTCCGCAATTTTTGGTGTCGGCGGAACTGCCCAGTTGCTTCTTTTTGGGTTGTTGCCTGCTATCGGCGGCGCCACCTGCGAACGGATCGTCAGTCGCAATTGACCCTGAACGAATGAGCGCAAATGGGTCGTGAGCGGATGCATCTCGAACTGAGACACTACGCTTTTTAGAGCAGTTTACAGTTGTTTCGACGCCCAGAAGTCGAGGCGGCGGTCACGCAGATCGCGGACAGATTTGAGCCGCTCTTTTTCCACGAAGCGGATCATTCCGGAAAGAATGCGGCCCGGCAGTGCGGGCCCGGCATAGATCATGCCGGTATAGAGCTGGACGAGATCGGCGCCGGCGCGGATCTTTTCCAGCGCCGTCTCACTGGAATCGACACCGCCGACGCCGATGATGGCGCGGTCCGGGCCAAGCAGTTTGCGCATCTTGGCCAGCACGATGGTCGAGCGCTCGAATAGCGGTTTTCCCGAAAGCCCTCCGGTCTCGCCGGCAAGGCCGGCGCTGCGCAGGCCAGTCCGCGCAATCGTCGTGTTGGAAACGATGACGCCGTCTATTGCCTTGTCGGTGACCTCGGCGGCGATATCCTCGAGCTCGGCCTCGACCAGGTCCGGCGCGATCTTGAGGAAGACCGGCGGCTGCGCGGCCGCTGCCGCCCGTGCGGCCATGACGCGCGACAAGAGCTCGCCGAGCTGCTGGCGCGCCTGCATGTTGCGCAGGCCGGGCGTGTTCGGCGAGGAGATGTTGACCGTCAGATAGGTCGCGTATGGCGCAAACCTGATAACGCCGCGTTCATAGTCACCGACGCGGTCGGCGCTGTCCTTGTTGGCGCCGATATTGACGCCGACGATGCCGGCGCGGCCCTTGCGGGCGGCAAGCCGTTTCTCGGCGCCTTCGTGACCCTCATTGTTGAAGCCCAGCCGATTGATCACCGCTTCGTCCGATGTCAGCCGGAAAATGCGCGGCTTCGGGTTGCCGGCCTGCGGCAGCGGCGTGATCGTGCCGACCTCGGCAAAGCCGAAGCCGAGGCCAAGCAGGGCATCGGGAACCTCGGCGTTCTTGTCGTAGCCGGCAGCCATGCCGAGCGGATTGGGGAAATCGATACCGCAGATGCTGACTTTCAGCCTATCGTCGCGCACCGGTCGCCCGGCCACCGGCAGCCCGCATTTCAGTGCGGCGATCGACAGGCCGTGGGCGGCTTCCGGATCGAATGCGAACAGGAGCCTCTGGCCGAGCCGGTCAAGCACGCTCATTCGGCCTCCAGCGCCGGGAATTGGTGGAGGCCATCGGCGCCCAGCGGCAACGGTTGCACCCAGACGACGGCCTTCAGGTCGAGCGGGCCGTAAAGATGCGGGAACAGCGCGCCGCCGCGCGAAACCTCGTATTTCAGCGCATCACCCAGTTTGGCTCCATCGATCGCGACCAGCAACAGCCCGGTCTGTCCGACGAAGTGTTTTGCAGCCGTTTCCCTGGCCTGCCCGGCGGTGGAAAAATGGATGAAGCCGTCGGCGACGTCGATCGGCGCACCGGTGAAGCGGCCATTTCTTTCGGCCTCGCGCCACAGCGGTTCGGGTACTATCTTGTAGATAATCTGAGACATGATTGCGCTATAGTCCGAACCAACCATGCGGGGAAGGGTGCGCCAGAGTTCTTCCCCATTTCCGGCGCAAACATGCGATAAATTGCGCTACTGGCCCATGGAGGACAATATGCGTCCGCAGTACGTCTTAATCCCCGCAGCGCTCGTCTCGCTCGTCGCGGCGTCGGCCTTTTCCGAGGAAGCGAACCGCTACCGGCTGGAAAAATCGGCCACCGGCTATGTCCGCATGGACACGCAGACCGGTGCGATGTCGATCTGCGAGGAGCGGGCCGGCCAGCTCGTCTGCAAGATGGCGGCCGATGAACGCGCCGCCTTCCAGGACGAGGTCGACCGGCTGCAAAATTCGGTGAAGGCGCTCGACGAGCGCGTCGTCAAGCTCGAGAACTCGCTGGCCGCCCGGTTTGAGTCGACGTTGCCCAGCGAAGAGGATTTCAACAAGACGATGAGCTACATGGAGCGCTTCCTGCGCGGCTTCATGGGTATCGTCAAGGACATGGAAAAGGACAGCGGCGAAGATGGCGCCAAACCCAATTCGCAAAAAACCTGAGCACCGGTCACCGGAAGAAACCCGGCGCATAGTCTTGCCGCTTGAAAATGGCTGATATCGCCGCATAATCGTCGACTGATCCCGTAAGAAGCAGACAATCATCAATGGGATTCGGGGAGGGCCATGTGCCGTCAGGCTACACTTTCGTCATTGCCGACGACCATCCGCTTTTTCGCGGCGCGCTGAGAGAGGCGCTTGCCGGCATCGGCAACGTCGCCGGCATTCACGAGGCCGGCGATTTCGAAAGCGCCAAGGCGCTGGTCGTGGCCAATGAGGAAGTCGATCTGGTGCTGCTCGACCTGTCGATGCCGGGCGCGAGCGGCCTTTCCGGTCTGATCTCGCTGCGCGGCATCCATCCGACGGTGCCGCTGGTGGTGGTATCGGCGCATGATGACCCGGTGACCATCCGGCGCGCGCTCGATCTCGGCGCTTCGGGTTTCATCTCCAAATCGGCCAGCATGGAGGAGATCCGCAGCGCTGTGCAGTCGGTGCTTGCCGGCGACATCGCTGCGCCCACCGGCATCGATCTCGGCGTCGAGCGCGATCCCGAGATCTCCGATCTGATCAAGCGGCTGCAAACGCTGACGCCGCAGCAGACGCGCGTGCTCGGCATGCTGGCCGAAGGGCTGCTCAACAAGCAGATCGCCTACGAACTCGGAGTCTCCGAAGCGACGATCAAGGCGCATGTCTCAGCCATTTTGCAGAAGCTTGGCGTCGACAGCCGCACCCAGGCGGTGATCCTGCTGTCCAAGATCGGCAGCGACCCGCTGCCGGCAGCCATCTGACCTCGGCACCCGGGGTCAACAAAATGTTGTGATCGTTACCCGGCCGCCGCCGCCAGTGGCCTTCCCCTGGCCATCATCGAGCGCAGCACCGCCGGTTTGAGCGGCTTGTTGATCACCGGCACGTCGAGCCTGGCGGCGGTGGCGCGCACCTCGCTCGATCGGTCGGCAGTGACCAGAACGGCCGGCATGTCCTGGCCGTGGATCGCGCGCAGTTTAGCGATCATTTCGAGACCGGTCTCGCCGTCGAGATGGTAGTCGGCAAGCACGATGTCGGGGCGATGCATGACGGATCTCCCGAGATCCTCAGAGCCGGAAAATGTGTCGACGCTGCAGCCCCAGCCTTCGAGCAGCAGCCGCATGCCGTCGAGGATGCGGGCGTCGTTGTCGATGCAGAGCACGCGGAGCCCGGCAAGCGAAGCTGCGGTGCGGACCGACGCTTTCGCCACGATCTCGCGGCGTGGCTCCTGCGCTGCCGCGACCGGCAGGATGACGGAAAAGCGCGTGCCTTTGCCCGGGTTCGAAAAGATCCGGATTTCGAGGCGCAAGACGCGAGCGATGCGGTCGACGATCGAGAGGCCGAGGCCGAGGCCTTCGGCCTCGCGCGCACCCTCGTCGAGCCGGGTGAATTCGCGGAAGACCGTGTTCAGCTTGTCGCCGGCAATGCCGATGCCGGTATCGATCACCTGTATCTCGACCAGTTCGCCGCGCCGCCGCACCCCGACCAGGACGTGGCCGCGGCGCGTGTATTTGACGGCGTTGGATACGAGGTTCTGGATCAGGCGGCGTAGGAGATTGCGATCCGTCATCACGCTGAGCGACGACGGCACGATCGTCAGGCCGAGCTTCCTCTCGGCGGCAAGCGGCTGGAAGTCGTTGCCGATCTGTCGCAGCAGCTCGTCCAAGCTGAAGACGGTGTCGTCCGGTTTCATCGCGCCGGCATCGAGGCGCGAGATATCGAGCACCGCGCCGAGAATGGTCTCGACCGATTCCAGCGAGGATTCGATGTTGATCGCCGCCTTGCCGGCCCGCCCCTTGCCGGCCTTTTCGATCAGCGACGAGCAATAGAGGCGGGCGGCGTTCAGGGGCTGCAGGATGT